>JAJYPQ010000242.1 GCA_021795255.1 Pseudomonadota bacterium | reverse complement strand
CATTGGCAGGCCTGCGTCGTCATGAATCGCGTGTGATCGCATTTGCCATCGAGAAGGATTTACAGACTCCAGGGTTCTTTCCGCGTGTATGATCCAGAAAGACGCGGAACTTGGCGATCGTTCACAGTGCTCGCCACGTACCCGCGGCCATGTCCGGAAATCGTTACCACCAATGCGCATGGCACGGGCATCATAGCTCGGAGATAATTGCTGGCGGAAGGCCGTCTTGTGGAAACTTTGTCCGGTATATCGAGCCAGCTCGATTTGTTCGGCTGCGAGCGCGTTGTTTCTCCACGTCGCCGGCGAATTGCCGGATACTGCAACCGGCCGGAATCACCGATTGCAGGCATCGCGCTCGATGCCTTCCGGTGTCCGCTGTGGCCGACAACCTGTCGACTAATTACTGTGCACCTGACCGTCCATTGCTCGGGCGAAGTCGCCGCAGGAGATTCGTTTCATCGATGTCCGCAATGCTGTCGAGACCAGACATCTGTCGACACAGCCACGCAGAACGGCCGCAATAGTGCTTTCGGTGCGGCAGGACGGTTCTCGTAACTGCCATTCAATGTTTGAGGATGCAGACGTTCAGGAAGTAGCCCGACGGCGCGGGAGTGCGAGCGCCAATCTTCTCGCGGTCAAAATCAGCGCACCTACGCCGCCGATCAACAACCGCGTTACCATTTTAAATGTGTGCTATACAAGGGACTTTAGCACACGGAACGGATTGAAATGATGGGTAGTTGGATTTGTCCAGCACGCGATTATAATGAATTGCCAGCGATAGAGGAAAAAGTAACATAGAAGCGACGCCCGTAGGGAAAGCGTTTTGTCCCGAAAAGAAGGGCTGGTGCGCTGGGCGATCAGAGCCTACGAATATATGAACAAAGTATTCATTCCACGGAAATATCTCGTGGTATGCACTCCAAAAATGGGCGCGAACGGTGGCAATCCCAGACCACGCCGCACAAAGAGGAACGTCGGGGTATGTCTATGACCTCAAGGCGTCAGCTGACCGCAATCGGCGCCGGCGGCAACCAAGTAGGTGAGGGCCCAAGGGCGATACCTCGGGCACTGTGAGCGTGCAACGCGGTCCCCTGATGTTGGCCTATGACGAAAAAGGCCGACAACGGAGTGTCGCGTCGGCGCGTTAGTCAGAGGTGAGTATTATATTGGGTAGCTTGGCTGCGGCGCGGTCGTGGGCTGCCAAGATTTGGTCACGCATTGCAGGGGTCGCGGGTGTGATGGGGAACCGGGGCTCAGGCGTTCGCCCGCGTTCGCGAACGCCACTGAATGCGTACGAACGGTTCGCGAACATCTCGAACGGGGTCGACGTGCGTGTATTGAGCCCGACTCTGCCTCATTTTGTGGCGGGAGAGCTCATCGGCGCCGGGATGGCGGCCATCGCCTGACGACTCTTCTCTTATTAACCCCAGAGGTACCTGTCTCTAGGGGTACCCCAGGGAGTGCGGGGCCTCCCAAAAAAAGGGGGTTCGTAAGCGTTCGTCCGCGTTCGCGAATGCCACCGAACGGTTCGCGAACGCTTCTGAACACAGACGAACGCATACGAACGGTTCGCGCACACCCCCCCCAGGGATCTTCGTCACTAAAGGCCGACAAGGGCGTGCTGTCTTGGCGCGCTAGCCAAAAGGGAGTGCTATATTGGTGCCCGGCAGTGGTGCGTTGAGTGGGCACCGGGTGGTGGGCATAAAGAGGGGCGGGGCCGCGTATTCACAGATCGCGTTTCAGCCGCCGTAGATCACTATCTGAAATCCGTGCCCCGCCTACCAGAAGGTGACGGTCGCGGACAATGGCGAGAGGAACCCACATATATGCCCGCTGAGACCATTGAGCGCCAATGGCATGTATTGCGTGCCATTCCACCCTCTCCTCGGCGGATAACCATCCCCGAACTTCTGGCGTACTTGGCATCGACCGGTGCCGGTACGGATGCCCTGAAAGGTCTTACGCGCCGCACCCTCGAACGCGATATCACGACCCTCGAAGCGGTATTCGCAAAAGCCATCAATGTGGATCGTCGTGCCAAACCCTATGGGATATCATGGGTCGGTAAAGGTCATCCCGATAGCCGCTATCGCTTAAGCGACGCGCAGGCGGTGGCTTTTGTGTTGTTAGAGATGCATGGCGGCGAGACTCTGCCACCGACCTTACATAAGACTCTGTTGTCGTTTTTTACCGAGGCCCGCGGGGTCTTGGCGCAAGCCGGTCCATCCCGCCTCTCGCGTTGGCGGGATGCCGTGCGTGTGCTCGATTTACGTCGGCCAGGACGCGCCCCGCAGGTCGTGGCGGCGATTTTACAGGCGGTGTGCGAGGCGCTCTTTCGCGGGTGCACGTTGACGGTCCACTACCGCGGGGTCGGCCAAGAGGTATCCTCTGAACAGCTCTTGCATCCTCTGGGCTTGGTTCGTTCCGATGGCGCGTATTATCTGGTGGCGACCGCCTGGGACTATCGCGACCCACGTCATTATGCCTTGCACCGCATGACACAGGCCGCCCTGAACACATCTCGAGCGTATCGGCCCGATGACTTCGATCTCGATACCTATGTGGCAAGCGGCGCCTTTCATATCCCAGTGGCCACCGACCCTTTGCGATTGACTCTACGGGTGTCCTCGGTTGCGGCGCTTTATCTCACGGAAGCCCCTCTGGCGACCGACCAGGTGATTCAGGATGAAGCCGAGACCTCCATCGTGACGGCAACCGTCACCGACAGTTTCGCTTTGCGCGCCTGGATCTTGAGCCAAGGGGCGGACATCGAAGTGATGGCCCCCGCCCGTTTGCGGCGGTGGGCAAGAGAGGCATTACGTACGGCCTTGAGTCCCTATGAAAAGCGATCGCAAAGGCGCCGTACCCCCTAAAATAGCGCGCTTCTGCGAGTATCTCAGACGAGTCTTTTCTGTCATAGGGGCGATGGCGGTGAGATCTCTGTGCGACACATTTTGACGCAAGACGGTCGTATTATACGGGTCTGTTTCCTACTGACCCCGGAGCCTCTATGACGAAACCCCCGATCCATCGTGCCTTCCGTCGCAAGGCTGTGGGCCCCCATGCCGCGATCGATCAACGGGAGCGCCTGTGGCTTTTGCGCGGGCTGCTTGCGACCGATGGCTGGCGGCGTCTGGGGAGCGCCTGGGAGCGGGTCTGTGACGAAGACGAGTGGGGGCCGGAGGAATCCGCCCTGCAAGCCTTGCTCGGCGTGGGCGCCGTGGATGGTCGCTCTTCGCGACGCGCGCTGCTTTTGGCTTTGAAGGCCGCGCTGCGCGATGCCGAAAAGACCGCATTGCCCCAAATTCCCGCGGTACGGGCCCTGGCCGCCGATTTGAGTTTGAGTGAGATGGAGCAAGCGCTTCTCGTATTGGCGGCGGTGGCCAAGCACCGGGGGGCTTTTCAGCGAGGGGCCGCCTATTTCGGACGGGTGCGTAATCGCAGCGAGTTGATCGACTTGATCGCGATCTGCCTGAAGGTAGCACCCGAGGCCGTGGGGGCGGCACTCACGCGGACATCGGTGCTCGTGACAGCAGGCCTCGTCGGTGTGGAGAGTTCGGGAGTGGGACGGGATCTCGATGATTGGCTAGAGACTGTGCCGAATCTCTTCTCGCGGCTTTTGGAGCCCGATCTCTGTGCGGCCACCTTATTGGCCCGCTATGTGAAGCCTGCCACCTGCGAGCCGCGCGCGCTGGCGGATTTTGCGCATCTGGCGGGCGTCATTACCCTCATGCGACCGCTTCTGGACCAGGCAAGCTATGGTCACAAGGGCGTCAATATTCTCCTTTATGGACCACCTGGGACGGGCAAGACGGCCTTGGCCCGGGCGCTGGCCGCGGATCTTAAGGCGCGGCTCCTCGAGGTTGCGGTGATGGATGAAGATGGTGACGGGCTCTCGCGCGATGGGCGGGTGAAGGCGCTGCGTCTGGTTGCCCATCTGGGGGCGGCGGCGGGACGCACGATCGTCTTGTTCGATGAGATCGAGGACTATTTTCGGGAAGAGTACGAGTTTCCGGGGCTCAGGTCCCGGACGGGGCCTGGCAAGGGTTATTCCGTGGATCTCTTGGAGCAGGCGGCCGCACCGACTCTCTGGATTACCAATAGTATCGAGGGTATCGATCCGGCGCTGTTGCGACGCTTTAGTCTCGCCTGTGAGATCCCGCCTCCGCCGCCGGCCGTGCGCGCCCGTCTGGTGGCGGAATACTTGTCACCTTTAGGGTTAGGTGATCATCCGTTGGCCGCGCGCATTGCCCGTCACGAGACCTTGGTGCCGGGTGTGCTCGCCCAGGCCGCAAAGACCACAGCCATCGCCGACCGACCCGATCGTGATATGCGTGCCGCCTTTTGCGAGGAGACCTTAAATGGCCTTTTGACGATCTTGGGGCAGGCCCGATTGCCCAGTCCGTTCTCGTCGCCGCTGGCCTATGATCTCGAGTACCTTTCGGCCGACTGCGATCTCCCGGCTTTACTCGCCGGCATTCAGGCGACAGGCAGCGCCCGACTGCTCTGTGCCGGGGCCCCGGGGACCGGCAAGAGCGCCTGGGCGCGGCATGTCGCAACCACCCTCGGGCGCCCGTTTGTGAGCTATCGGGCCTCCGACCTCCTCGATCCTTATGTCGGTATGGCCGAACGGCACATCAGTCAGATGTTTGCGCGTGCCCGTACGCAAGACGCCATCCTTTTACTGGATGAATGCGATTCGTTTTTGCGTAACCGCGCGCACGCCCACCATAGCTGGGAGGTCACTCAGGTGAACGAGATGCTGACGCAGATGGAAGAATTCGATGGGATCTTCATCGCCACCACCAATGCCCTCGATGATCTCGACGATGCCGTCTTCCGGCGGTTCGATCGCACGCTGACCTTCGAGCCCCTGAGTCTTGTGCAAAGGCGCACGCTGATGATCCGCGTGCTCGCCGACCACGGAATACCCGCCGTCTTGTCGGTCTCGGAACGTCAGATCCTGGATGGCTGCGAGGGGCTGACCGTAGGTGACGTGGCGGCGGTCGTGAAGGGGCTGCGCCTTCAAGGGATATTGACGGCGGCGGCTTTCGTGGACGCAGTTGCCGGGGCGTGGCGTGTCCGCTATCGCAAGGAGAGCCGCGCCATGGGTTTTACGGCGGCGTTGTCGTGATGTCTGACTGTGGTGTGCGGCCTCTGCGCGCTCATCGATCGGGTCGCGTTCGGGCCGGATTGAGTGAGATCCTTCTGGGAAGAGAGGGGAGAGGGTTATGAGCTACGGCTTATCGAAATCGAAACTCATGGCCTATCGCCAATGTCCGCGCCGGCTCTGGCTCTCGGTGCATGAGCCGGATTGTGCCGAGGAGTCTGATGCGACGACGGCGGCCTTTACCATCGGCCATCAGGTAGGCGCCGTGGCGCGTGATCTGCACGTCGGAGGGCGGCTTATTGCCCCCGAGGGACCCTTATCACTCGCCCTTCAGGAGACCACAGAGGCCTTGCAGTCCACGCTCCGTCAGCCGCTCTTTGAGGCGACGGTCGCCTACAAAGATCTCCTGGTGCGGGCCGATATCCTAAAACCCGTCACCAAGACATGGGATCTCATCGAGGTGAAGGCGTCCACCGGCGTGAAGGATCATTACCGGGATGATGTGGCCATCCAGACCTATGCCTTTCAGCAGGCCGGGGTCCCGATTCGCCGCAGTGTGCTGCAGTACGTCGATAACACCTTTGTGTATCCCGGGAATGGCTGTTACCACGAGGTCCTGTCACATGGCCGCGTGAATCGCCTCTTTGCGAAAGAGGATCTGACAAAAGATATCGCTTCGCTCTTAACGGCTGTTCCCCGCTGGGTCCAAGAGGCCCAGACCCTGCTCGCGGGCCCCAAGCCGCCGCTCACCGATCACTGTGAGGATCCCTACCCCTGTCCCTTTCTGGGGTATTGTTATGGGGACGGTCCGGAATACCCTTTAAGTATTCTGGCTCCTCAGCGGAATTAGTGGGTGTAATTTAGGGCTCGGAGCCTGTCAGGAACCGGCATAGACGGGCACACGCGGCGTCGTAGGCCTCATGCTCGCGCACATAGCGCGCATCGTTCCACAGAGGACCACCCTGCGCGTGAATGTATTTGAGAATAAGGGCGCGACCGGATAGTCGCCGGTCGCGCTCCTCGAAGTGGGTCCGGCGGATGATCTCGCCACCCAAGATCCAGAGATAATCCGCGTATTTCTTCACCGTCTTCTTCGTTCGCCGCTCCGCGATCAAGGCCAGGAGAAGAGGCTTCATCTCCGCCACAATCCGTTCACCCACCGGCACATCCAGATCGGGGAAGCCCGCCCAGCTTTCCGGCCAGCGGTCAATATCCTTACAATAGGTCTTGAGCTTCGCTGTGGCGTCCGAGGACACCTTAAGCGAATCCTGTTCCGAGGAGGTTGCGCGTTTAGTCATGGAACTCA
>JAJYPQ010000241.1 GCA_021795255.1 Pseudomonadota bacterium | reverse complement strand
CCCAAAGCCAGGTCTGATCGCCTTCCTGTCATTCCTGGCAGGGGCTACAGTCGCCAACCTGTACTACAACCAACCCCTGCTCGGCCAAATGGCGGCCACATTTCAGGTCTCGCCGGGCCGCGCGGGCCAAGTCGCCGTCATGACTCAGATCGGCTACGCCTTCGGACTGATTCTCGTGGTACCGCTTGGAGACGGGCACGAACGCCGAGTCCTCATTGCGTCCATGACCGCATTGATCGCAGTGACCCTAGCAGGCGTAGCCTTGGCGCCGACCTTCCTCACGCTTCTGATCTTCTGTCTACTCATGGGGGCCGCCACTACGGTACCCCAGCTTGTGGTGCCGTATGCCGCCACCCTCGCCCCTGCGGGTAGTCGCGGGCGCATCGTTGGCCTAGTCATGAGCGGCCTTCTGGTCGGCATCATCTTGGCGCGTAGCGTGAGTGGCTTTGCGGCCTTCCTGGGATGGCGTACCATTTTTGGGGTAGCGGCCGCCGCTATGGCGCTCCTCTCCCTTGCCTCCGCCGTCCTGCTGCCAAGACAGGAGCCGGAAGGACATATCCCCTACTCGATCCTCCTGCCGTCTCTCTATCATCTCTGGCGCAAAGAACCAGTCTTACGCTTTCATTCCTTTCTTGGCGCCATGGGGTTCGCCGCGTTTAGCTGTTTTTGGACGGCGCTCATCTTTCATTTTGGGCACCTGTTCCCAGGCCGGGCGCCTTATACCGTAGCTATCATGGGCTTGTTTGGGACCGCCGGAGCAATCGCTGCGCCTTTATCCGGAAAATTGTCGGAGCGACTCAGCGCCAAAACCGTCAACGGCACCGCCTTAATACTCGTTTTCGTCTCCTTTCTGGTGTTCTGGCAAGCCCATAGTTCGCTCGTTCTCATGGCTTTAGGGGTCATACTCTTGGATGCCGGCGTCCAAGGCAGCCACATTTCGAATCAAACGCGCATCTACGGGCTGCAAGCGGATAAACGTAACCGCCTGACGGCCCTCTACATGACGAGCTACTTTATCGGGGGCGCGATAGGCTCCTTGGTCGGAAGTCTTGCCTGGCAGGGTGGAGGCTGGCGGGCCGTATGCGGAAGCGGCGCCGCGTTCGCACTGGCCGCAATCGTCCGGCTCTCCCTACGCTTACCCCCATGGGGGTATTCTCGTGAACAGGCCCAAGGATCCGAGGTCTCTGAAACCCCGTCAGCGACAAATCGTTGACCATACGTCCTTTCTCGGTGAACGACTGAGGCCGCAGACGGTCAGCCATTCAGATAATAGGAGATACCCACGCATCGCCGCCGAAACGCTCGGTCTGGCCACAAGAAGGACCGCTCGTTGTTGTCGGACCTCGAAGATCTAAGAGCCCAAGGCCGACATCAGCACCTGAAGGATCCGTTAGGTATGAACTCCGTGTGAAAAGGCCCACATCACAACCAGCAACATGACGACGATATAGAAGCGCAGGCCCCAAAAAACGATTTGTTGCCAGCCCTTAAGCGCCTTGGGACTGACTTCTGGTAAGGGCCGATCCCATCCCTCTTCCCGCAGTAACCGGGCGATCTCGGCCGCGTCCACCTCTTGACCATTTTTCATGTTGTGCCTCCGAATAGATGGGGGAAGACCGTGGCCAAACCGTAAAGGCCATTACATAGGATCAGCATGGCTATGATCAGGACGGCTATCGCGTTCCGACGGCGAGTGTTGACGTAGGGTCCCATCAATTCATCGTCGTTCACGAGCATGAGCAGAAACAACATGGCCGCCGGCATGAAGATCGTAGCGATCACCTGGACTGTGATATTCAAAAAGCCCAGCGGCACATGCGGCAACATCACGACCCCGGCCGCTATGGCCGAGCCGACCACGGCCGGCGCATAAAAGGCCCATGCCCTCCGGGGGGCATCGTTTAACGAACGCGGAAGATCCAGGGCCTCGCCTACCGCCCAGGCGGTGCTTGCCGTAATCACGATTGATGCGATCAGACCCGCTTCCATAAGGCCTAAGGCGAAGAGATCCATGGCCCAGTTACCAACATGATTCTGCAGCGCGCTCAAGATCCCATTCACGTTGAGATTGGCAGCATTGGGCAGCGCATGCAGGTGCTGTCCCGTCAAAATGATAATGGCCATGGCGACCACCACCATGCCCGTCACGCCGAGCATGAGGTCACGACGACTTGCGGCAATATCATGGGGCAAAAGACCTTTGTCGACGATGCAGGATTGCTGAAAAAACAACTGCCAGGGCGCGATCGTAGTGCCGATATTAGCCGACAAGAGAACCAGAAAACCCGCTGATAAAAGACCGCCGGGAACGAGCCAATTCGCCCCTACAAACGCCGCCCCCACGGCCGACCAGTTGGGGTGGGAAAAAAGCGCCAGGGGCACGAAGACCAGATTGAGGGCGGCGATAAAAAGGGCGATGCGCTCCCATGTCCAGTAGCGCAAAAAGACCAACACGAAGCCAACGAAAACCAGAGTCAGCGGGACCGTCAGCCAATAAGACAAGCCAAAGACCTCGCCCCCGACACGCACCCCGATAAATTCGGTCATGAGTGTCAAAATGTTGGCGATCACAAGATCGACCAGAGAAAAAATTCCCCAGAAGGCCCCGTAGCGCTTCCAAATAAGCTCGGCATGGCCGCGCCGGGTGACAGCCCCCAAGCGAATGGTCATTTCTTGAACAAAGTAGGCGATAAAGCCGAGCGGGATCATGATCGGAAGAAAGATCCCAAGGCCATAAACAGCTCCGGTCTGGGAGTAGGTAATAACCCCTCCGGCATCATTATCCCCCAACATCACCAAAAGGCCGGGTCCGAGCAAAGCCAGCCAAAGGGCCAGGCGATTCCGAAAGGTCTTGGGGGCTTGGCGGAGGCGCGAGATGTGCAGTCGGTCCTGGACCCGCACCAGAAGGGCTTCGGGGACCCCGCCATCGTCTTGAATACCGGATGGCACCTTGGGGCTTGAACGCCGCTCACTCTGGCGTGCCTGCGCCGCCCGTGCCCGCAACAGTGCGGCCCGTATTGACTGAAGAACATGCACCTGCATGAATGATATTCCCTTGTCTTCGAAACGAAGCCGCAAGTTCGCGCCGGACGCGCGCAGCGCCTCGTTTTTGGTCCTAACGTACAAAATGGGTAGGGTTACAGAGGTAGCCCAGGCCCTGCCAACCTAAAGGAGGACAGCGACCCGGGTAATGAGGCGAGGCCAACCTTTAGGCGTTGCGTATATCGCTACTACTGCCCATCGAGGATAGGGGCCTCCTAAGGTAAGCGGTCGTCCCGCGATGCTGGCTTTGTATCAGCCCCCACGAACGGTGTCAATCACTAATACACGGCGCCGTTAAGGCCACCCGCGTCAGCATGGGCCAGGCCACGAGGCGCCTGCACAGAGCGAGAGAAAATGGTTCGAAAAGGCCTCAACGCGACTCCGATTCCGGTCGTCTGGGGACCACGAATACTAAGCGAACCCGACCCTTCGGACTCCGTCTCTTTTCTGGTCGCGACGACCCCGCAACGAAGCCTTCAAGAGCCCGCTTTCACGGTCAAAGGGGCTGGCCGCGCGAAACGGTAAATCGTGTTAGTATGAGGCCATGCTTCTGACAGCTGACCCTACCACGCGTCTTCGCGATTCCGCGCACGACATCATCGACTTGTCATGAAAAGTCCTAAAGTCTTACAGCCGCTCATAGACGACGGGGTCATAGATCACGTTATTCGCCCGCTTAAAAGCGGCAAGGAAGCCCAGATCTTCGTGGTATCGACCGCTGATGGGATCCGTTGCGCCAAGGTTTACAAGGAGGCTAACAAACGTGGCTTCCGTCAAGCCGGCCTGTACCAAGAAGGTCGGACCGTCAGGAACTCGCGGCGTAGCCGGGCTATGTCCAATGGCACCCGCTACGGCCGTCGGGAACAAGAAGACGTATGGCAAAGCGCCGAGGTCGCCGCTCTATTTGCCCTGGCTGAGGCCCAGGTACGCGTCCCCCGCCCCTACCTCTTTCTCGACGGCGTTCTGCTTATGGAATTGATTGTCGACGACCAGGGGAACGCGGCACCACGTCTCGGCGATATCGAACTCACGGAGCAGCAAGCGCATAGCTTTCATCAAACGCTCATCGTGAATATCACGCGCATGCTCTGCGCCGGCATCGTCCACGGCGATCTGTCTGAATACAATATCTTGATCGACGCGACAGGCCCGGTCATTATCGATCTCCCGCAATCCGTCAATGCCTCGGCTAACAACAACGCCGCCGCGTTCTTTGTCCGAGACATCGATCATCTCGCGAAATTTTTTGGACGTTTTGCACCCGCCATTCTAAAGACAGATTACGGCCGCGAGATGTGGGTTCTCTATAAGAGCGGCACGTTGCGGCCCGATACCCCCTTGACCGGACGATTCCACCCAGAAGCCACTCCGGCTGACGTCGCTGCTGTTTTACGCGAAATCGATGCGGCTCGTATCGAGGAAGAGTGGCGGCGCGCACAGCTTTAATCGCTGACTCGGTAAGGCCTAACCGAGATACCTGGATGAGACACGGATCGTCTTATAAACGACTACGCCGCGCGTCCTTAGCGCCACGCTCGGAAAATATCTTTTTGCGTCACCACGCCCACCACCCTCCCTGCCTCATCTACTACCGGAAGACAAAATGCAGGGCTTCGGCATAGTCTTGTCACCGCTTCTCGGACGCTCGCGTTGCGCGCAATACTGATTAATGAGTGCGCGATCTCCGCTAAGGGTTTGGCGGAATCTTCCACCACCATGATCTCGGCAGCGAGCACGCAACCCACAAGCTTGTCTGCGGCATTGGTAAGGGGGAATGAACGGTACGGGTATTGCGCGAGCAAGACCCGTGCACTTGCAATAGAGGACTCTGGGGAGAGCGTGACCGCAGGCTTGCTCGCAATGCGACCGACCGGCACTTGCGCTAAGGTATCGATCTCGTAGTTTGTAGGCACCGCCACGCCACGACGCACAATCTTCTCTGTCATGATGGTGTTTTGCATGAGTATTCCGGAGACAAGGTAGGCTGCGCCCGATCCTATGAGAAGTGGCAGCAAGGCAGCCGGTTGCCAAGTGGTCTCAAGCACAAAAAATATCGACGTCAAAAGCGCACGCGATGCCCCTGCGAAGATAGCGGCTGTAGCCACTAAGGCCGTCAGTTCCGGGTTAAGGCCCAAGCCCGGGTAATAGACGGCCGCATAGCGCCCGAGAAGTGCGCCAAGACAAGCCCCAACCGTCATAAGGGGAGCGAGAGTGCCGCCCGACGTGCCACTCGACAATGCGATCATCCACGAAACGCACTTTAAAATCATAAGGGTCAATAGTGCGGCCGTTACGACCTGCCCGCTTATTGCAGACTGGATATTTGCGTATCCGACGCCCATGGTGTTGGGCGCCACGTACCCTATAAGGCCCACACCGACGGCACCTAATGCTGGCCACCACATCCAATGCAACGGAAGGCGTTCGAAAAGATCCTCCAACATATAAACGCCGCGGGTAATTGCGACCGCCACCACCCCCACTACCGCCCCAAGCCCCGCATAACTGAGAAGCATCCAAGCAGCTGGTGCCGTCGTTTGCGGTACTAAAAAAAATGGCAAGGTCCCAACAAATGCAATACGTACGGTGGCGGCTGTGGCCACCGCTATTGCAACAGGCACCAAAGAGCGACTGTTCCATTCAAAGAGCAGAAGCTCAACGGCCAATAAGAGAGCGGCGACTGGGGTACCGAAAACCGCCGCCATGCCAGCCGCAGCACCTGCCGCGAGCAAGGTCTTACGCTCCTGGACCGTCACAGGAAGCCACTGACCCAATACCGAACCCATAGCGCCACCTGTTGCGATGACAGGACCTTCCGCGCCAAATGGTCCACCCGTCCCTATCGATAAGGCCGCCGACAAGGGCTTGAGAAAGACAATGCGCGGTGGAATCCGGCTATCATTAACCAGGACATGCTCCATCGCCTCCGGAATACCGTGACCGCGAATTCCAGGCGACCCATAGTACGCCATGAAACCTACAACGATCGCGCCGGCAATGGGCACCAGGATGACCAGGGGCCCGAGTGTATTAGCGGCGGGCGACACAAATGCCCATGACCACCGCCCGTAAAACGCAAGGTTTGTGATCAAGCCGATAAGAGCCAGGAGTCCGCGGGCCGAAACGGCCGTAACGACCGCCAGCATGCCGGCGAGCATACTGATATAGAGAATGCGCCCGCCGATGAAACGTCGCCTTTCTGTCCCATCTGCGCCCGCGGACACCATGTCTGGTACAGGCACAATAGGAGGCTTCCGTGAGGAACTCATCGGACGGTATTATCCGCGATCATCTGTGGATCACTAGCATAATCGCAAACCAAATCCGTCGCGGCTGGCGTTTCCATTTTGTAATCCTTTCAGGACCCGAGCGGGGATTGTGCCCGCTCGTTTGAGGGAGCCTGGCGCCCGAGATC
>JAJYPQ010000240.1 GCA_021795255.1 Pseudomonadota bacterium | reverse complement strand
GAAAACAACGACGACAAAGGCCTAAGGGCCGGAACGACGAAAGGGGCCGCTTCGCGGCCCCTTTTTTGTGGCTGGCGATTTCTTTAGGCGACTAAGCCCTCACGCCCGGAGCGCCAGGGACCACACAAGCGGTGATGTCCCTCCCTAAGAATAGGCCCCTATGGGCCCCCGTTTTTGGTGATCTGCAGCGGGGAAGGGGGCATCGGCTCTTCGTCGGCCAAGGCGAGCGCGCCGCGAATCACCCGGTAGACCCACCACACACTTAAAACCACGAGTACCACGTAGCCGACCACAACAAAAAACAACAGCAACCCGACCGCTCCCCAAAAAATGCCCCACCAGAACGTTCGTATCATCCAACGGTGGTGACTTCCGTAACAGGGTCCGCTGCGGTCCCGGCGCTGATAATTGAGGATAAGGGCCAACAGGCTCGGCAACAGGAGACCAAATAGGCCCACGGCATATAAGGCGTAGGCCACGACGACCAGCTCACGTTCCCGATTACCATCGAACTCACGAACTTGGCTCATGACCTCATCCTCGCTTCAGGAGCCGTGCAACAAGCCGATCTGTATGCCGGTCAAAACGAACTGCACGGCCAAAGCCGTCAATAGGACGCCAAGCAGGCGGGTAACCACATTGGCGCCGGTCTCGCCCATGAAGGCCAGTATCCTGACTGACAGCAGCAATACCCCGAGCGCAATCATCAGGACTATCGCCAGTATACCAAGAACCTCCCCGACCGCCGCAGGGCGGCCGTGGGCGGCCGACAACATCAATAAAAGCGTAGTCATGGCCCCGGGGCCAGCAATCAGTGGAATCGCGAGCGGGAACACCGAGATATCATCACGGCTGCGGGCCTCCTCGGCCTCGCGCTTGGTCGTAGAGCGCAGGCCCGAGTGCCGGGCAAATACCATGTCGATCGCGAGCAAGAGCAGCAAAATGCCCCCCGCAATACGAAAGGCCCCCAGCCCAATCCCTAATATGCGCAGCACCGCAAAGCCCATGATCGCGAAGAAGAGCAGGACCAGGGCGGCAATAAACACCCCTTTGACCGCCATGCGCCGCCGATACTCGTCGCTGGCCCCGGCCGTTATGGCCCCGAACATCGGAACAAGCCCGATAGGGTCGACCACGACCAGGAATGTCAGGAAAACGTCAAATAGGCTCATACAGCGGTCAGGATAGCATTCTTGCGCTTCTCGGGTACTGACTCTCTCCCTACACCCAAGGCGAGGAACTTGAGCCCTTGCTAAAAGAAAAGCCGCAGGCCGCCCTCGTAGCTTGTCATCGCCGTATTGCTCTCGGGCTCCATGACAATGAGCGTACCTATCTGCTGCAGCGGGCTTTGGCCGTAGGAGAAGCGAGTGTAGCGAACCCCGGCGTAGAAACCGAAGGTGCGAGAAATCTGCAAATCCAGAAGAGCCCCGGCCTTCACGAGCGGCGATACCCCAAGCGGCTGCGCAAAACCCAGGCTTGGGACCCGAATCGCGGGATTCAGCGTTTGCCCGGCCACGGCATAAAGACTCCCGACCAAGCCTCGGGTCATCGCCACCTGAAAAAGCCCCCCGAAACCGATGTACTCGTTCTGGTAGTCTTCTTCATAGGACATGGGCGTACCGACCCCCACCACCCTATTCCAAGAGTGGTGGCCATACTGAATAAACGGAACCGCCATCACCTTCCCGCTCGAAAAGGTCGGACCAAGGCGCAGCGAGTAATCCGCGACATTAGTACCCGACACCCCGTCCGGAATAGGCGTTCCCGCTTGGCTGTAGCCCTGGTATGTCACATAGCCCTGCGCCCGGCTATAGGCTATGCGGCCATACAGATGGCGCACAGGATCCCATTGGGACGCGCTCACGCGCACACCATTAATGTAACCCGACTCCCGGTCGAAATAGCCAGAGGGCGTAGCGTTACTACAAACAGCCAGAGCGCAGGTGTCGCTAGGCTCAACGTAATGGAAACCGAGCAGCTGATACCCAATCGAGACACTATTATCAAGATAGAATATTTCGCGATTGCGGGCGCATGTGGAGCCGCTTATGGCGCCCGCCGTGAGCACCACGAGCAATAGTTTTTTCAAGACCGGAGTCCTTGAGGTAGATTGCCTGTCGTCTAGGCACGTAGCAAAACTAGGACGCGGAGTACGTCAAAAGACGATCAGGCAAGTGCTCTACCGTCACACGCCCGCGGCCCGCTAATATGACGCAACGTTCGATAATGTTCTGAAGCTCTCGAACATTGCCGGGCCAATTATAGCGGGCCAGATAGGCCTTAGCCTCATCTTCGATAACGGGAATCGACGAAAGGCCATTGCGGCCCGCCGCCTGCGCCAGGAATCGCTCGATCAGAAACGGCACGTCCTCCGGGCGAGCGCGCAAAGGGGGCATTATCACCTCAGCGACACTTAAACGATAATACAGGTCCTCCCGAAACCCTTCCCCGCTTACGAGATCCTTGAGATCGCGGTTGGTTGCCGCAATAATCCTGGAGTCCGCCACCCGGGTGTCCAATTCGCCGACGCGTTCAAACTTCTTATCCTGCAGAAATCGTAAAATCTTGGCCTGCCCTTCGGCGGACAATTCGCTGATTTCGTCGAGAAACAAGGTGCCGCCATGGGCCGCCTCCAATCGCCCTACCTTATCCTTTATGGCCCCGGTAAAAGCCCCTTTGCAATGTCCAAAAAGCTCGCTCTCCAAAATGGTCGGCGAGAGACTCGCGCAATTGACCTCGACGAACGGCCCGGAATGGCGCTCGCTGGCGGCATGCATGCGCCGAGCCAGCATACTTTTACCCGTCCCGCTCTCCCCTAAAACCAGCACGGTAGCCTCACTGCGGGCGAATCGCTCGGCCATGGACAAAGTCCTTTTGAAGCCTTCGGACCGGGTCAGTATCTCGCCTTGGCCCAAGGCCTCGCGCAAACTTCGGTTCTCGGCCTCGAGTCCTTGCATGCGCATATTCCGCGCCAGAGTCTGCTCGATTTCCGCGGGCACGAACGGTTTTACGATGAAATCCGCGGCTCCAAGCTTGATGGCTTCGACCGCCTTTTCCACGGTCGCGTAGGCGGTCATGATAATCACCGGCAAGGTGGGGTGGTCGGCTTTGATGGCCGCCAATAATTCGAGGCCTCCCTGGCCCTCCATTTTGAGATCGGACAAGACAATGTCCGCCCGATATTCCTTCAAGGCGTTCAGCGCCGCCGCAACCGAGGCCACGTCCCGAACCCGGTAGCCCTTTCTTTCCAAAAAAATTCCGAGAGTCAGACGAATCTTTCGATCATCATCTACTATGAGCACGGAAGGCATTTAGTTCCCCGTTGGTAGCGGCACCACCGGCTGCAAAGGCAGGTTCGCGTCGGTCAGATGGCGGGGCAAGGTGATGCGAAACCGCGTCCCCTCATTGATCTTCGAGTCGACGGTGATATGACCGCCGTGTGCCTCTACCATTTCGCGCACGATCGCAAGACCCATCCCGGCCGAGCCCTGGGCATCGGTGGCACCCTGGGTGAACCACTCGAATATCTGAGGGAGTTCCTTCGGGGGAATGCCTCTACCCGTATCCGCCACCTCGACTATCACGTCATCCTGGCCTAAAGCCGCGGCCGATAGGGTGATCTGCCCGTGAGACGGGGTGTGACGCAAGCCGTTGGAAAGCAGGTTGTTGAAAACCCAGCCGAGCTTGACGGGATCGGCGTTCACAACGAGATCCGGTACGCAGGTGACGATCAAGTCGATGTCCTGGAGATCCGCTTGCAATCTGAAGGAGTGTGCTTGCCGCTTCAGGAATTCGCAGAGCTCGAAATGCTTCAAGTCAATGCTCGTTCTAGTCGCATCTGGACGCGATACGTCCAAAAGATCCTCGACCAGCATAGTCAGTCGCCCAACTTCTTCTTTGCCAACATCGAGCAACTGGCGAATCTGATGGGGATAATGGTCCTGCTGAGCGGTCTCGTAGAGGGTCCCAATGCTGAGACTCAAGCTCGTCAAGGGGGTCTTCAACTCATGAGACAGGGTCGCCAGCAATTGGCCTCTTTGCTGCTCGGCGTGCCTTAACTCGGTGACGTCCTGAAGCACGACGATAAGGCCGATTGTGCTCCGTCCCTTATCGCGGAACGGAACCGTCTTTAGGATGTAGGAGTGTAGTCGGCCGCGAATGGTTAAGGAAAATTCATTACGACTATACTGGGGCTCATCTTGATCCTCACGGCGCAGAGAGACCAGGGCGTTACGCAGGTTGATGTAAAACCGCGTCGCAATGTTCAAATCGTTGATGTTTCGCCCAAGAAGCTCGTTCGGTTCTGTTTGCAAAAGCATACCGGCCATGAAGTTCACGTGCAGGATTTTCCCTTGACGATCCAGGAGAACCAGTCCGTCGTCGATGGAATTGATCAGGGCGTCGATCTTGGCATTTTCATAAACCAGCTTATCCGTGTTTCCGCGCTCATGCTTCTCGAGGCGTCGCAGCAGATTATTGAACTCCCGCGTCAGATCATCGAACTCGGACAAGCCATAACGCTCAATTTCGCGATGGCCGCCCCCCGGGCCCAACTCATGAATCCCGCGCGCCAATTGCCGCATGGGGCGTAAGATGAGCCGCACCATCCAAACCGAGAGGATTAAAATAATCAACAAAGAGGCTGATAGCCCGAGCGCCGCGAAGATCGTCAACTCCTTGATGGAGTGGATGGCGCGGGCCTCGCGGCGGGCTATGGCGCGTCGACTCGCGACCTTGATGGCCCGTAAATCTGACTTGACGCGCGCGAGGTGCGCCGCGCTGGACTTGTGCTTATCGCTCTTCCAGTCGCGCCCCAGGCGCTTGAGCAGGCCTTGGACGTGCGGCGTTCTGGCCTCGTCTTCGGATCGCTGGAGGGCACGCGCAAACACGGCTATCGAGCGCGCCCGGGTCTTGTGCTTGCTCGACAAACTATAAGCGGTGCTGGCCTCGCGCATCTTACTGATTGCGGCCATCGCATGTGAGTTGCTTTGCAAAATGACGTCCGTGACCTCGCCAAGCTGGCTGATCCGGGAAATCAAGAGTGCTCCCAAAATACCGAGAAGCAACACCACAGCGAGGATGGCGATAATGAGGCGATTACTGAGTGATCGAAACATAGCTTACCCTAATTACGCACCTGAGCTTCCCGCTCCGCGGTATCGACAATTTGAACATCCACCCCGTCCGTGTGGTTAAGGAATTCCAGCGTTAGCCACTTGAAAATACGCAACCGCCAGCCCATATGGCGATTCTTACCGAATATAGCCATCGTGATGCCGTGCTCCTCGACGAAACCCACAAGGGCGTCCAAAACACTGTGGGCCTCGAGAACCTTAAACTGGGCACCCAAGTCTTCCGCTAAGCGCTGGAGCTTCAGGGACTCTTTGCGTACGGGGCTTAAGGCCTTGCTTGGGGCGAGCTCGGGACGGACCACGGTCACGGCAAACCAGTCGGCATTCAGACGCCCCGCGACCCGCGCGCCGCGCCGCAAAAGAGCCAGATTGGCGTCATGGTCGGGGCCCAAACACACGACCACGCGGTCCGGACGCCGCAAGGGACCGGCCTCGCGCAACAGCCGTTGCTCTTCGGTCTGGTACTCGACCTTACTCGCCACCTCTCTCAGCGCCATTTCACGCATGGCGGCTAGGTTCTCGGGGGTGAAGAACCCGCGCAGCGCACTTTCGATCTTTTCGGTCGGATAAATCTTGCCGCGCCGCAGTCGTTCGCGGTGATCTTCAACAGAAAGATCGATATTGATGATTTCGCTTGCGATCGCTAGCACACGATCGGGTATGGTTTCGCGCACCTTAACACCCGTGAGGCGCTCGACATACGGGTTTAAGCTCTCGATATGCTGAATATTCACAGCCGAAATGACGTTGATACCCGCCTTTAGGATATCCTCCACGTCTTGATAGCGCTTAGGGTGCTCGGTGCCGGGGATATTGGTATGGGCGAGTTCGTCGACGATAACCACTTCCGGCCTACGGGCAAGAATGGCGGGTAAATTCATTTCTTCGAAGACCCGATCCTGGTAGCGGACCTGACGCAAAGGAATCTTATCCAAATCCCCGATTTGGGCAATGGTCTCGGCCCGGCCATGGGTCTCGATATAACCGAGCACCACGTCGACGCCCTCGCTACGCAGCCGCTGAGCCTCAAGCAGCATCAGGTAGGTTTTGCCGACACCCGCCGCAGACCCGATATAAATCTTGAGGCGCCCCGCGGCGCGCTCCTTCAGAGTCCTCAGAATATCTTCTTCCGTGGACGCCTTATTCTCTATTTCGCTCATCGTGTCTGCATGCGGTCCGGGGTCTCCCCCAATCCCTAATGTTAGGGTTTCTACCCCATCATCGTAGCATAAGGGGCCCTACCGACCATGTTCGGCATTCTGTAGGGCCAGATTGAGCATGAGCACGTTCACGCGGGCGTCGCCAAAAAGTCCGAGCCAGGGGCCCTGTATCTGGGTTG
>JAJYPQ010000239.1 GCA_021795255.1 Pseudomonadota bacterium | reverse complement strand
GGCGGCTGACTAGGTCGCGACGGCTACGCAATGCCCGGTCGCGGAGTGCGGTCGGCAGTCGTCCATACCAACGCACGGCCCGATAAAATGCGTCCAAATTTCCGTTTTCCAGGGCCAGCAGGCGCCGAAAGGCCGGCACTAGCCGATGATAACTCGCATAAGCCCCGAGTACCGCATTATTGAACGGGAGATGGAAAAACGCGGCAAAGCCGTGATTCCCATGCCAGCGTCGCACGAGGCCCGCAAAGCCGATCTTGAGATCCCGAAGGATGGCCCGCTTTTCCCGCAGTTTTTCCGCGCGCGGGAGACCCCTTTTTGCGTAGAGTCGCCCAAGGCGTCTACGACATTGACGCATGAGCGCCGTGACCTGTGCCCGCCGCTTGCTCTGGCGCGCATAGTTCTCCTGCTCGACGGGCGTGCCCTCGTCCCTGAGAAGGCGTCTTACGCCGACCGCGGCCACGGTGTCGGCGAAGGATTCGTCGAACGTAGTCGCGTTTTGTACATAGAGCAGGTCGTGGGCCAATTCATGAAAAATAGTATGCGCGATACGTGGCCGCGACTCGTCTAGGAAACTGCTGAGTACCGGGTCGTGGAGGTAGCCGAGCGTTGCGTACGCTGGGACACCCCCCACAAAGACGTCATAGCCGCGTTTCTTGAGGCGCGCGGCATAGCGATAGGCCCGCACCCTGGCAAAGTAGCCGCGGTAGGCGACGCAGCCGGCGATCGGGAAGCACCAACGCTTTAGAGTCAAAGTGAGCGGCGGGGCTGCAAACACATTCCAGACCACATAGGGGCGGTGAAGAAGCACATAGTCGCGGTAGTTCCCGTGCAGAGGAAGGCCGAGCCTTTGCTCGGCAAAGCGGCGAATGCGTAGAACGTAGCGCAGACGGTCCTTAACGGCCACCGGTGTTCTAGGGTCTGCCAGAACCTCGGTGATCGGTTTTTCACGACTCATGATTGCGAGTTGGCCGCGTATGGCTTGCGCATAGTAGGGAAGGGCGCAGCCGGACAAGGATCCGATCGCTGCGAGCACAATCAGGAGGAAGTGGATACAATGACGGCCTTGGCGGAGGACCTCGCGGGGCATATGGAAATCTATCTCGTAGGCGGCGCGGTGCGCGATGAGCTGCTCGGCAGGCCCGTTACTGACCGGGATTATGTCGTGGTCGGCACGACCCCGCAAGAGATGGAGGCTCGCGGTTTCCGGCGGGTGGGGGCGGATTTCCCGGTCTTTCTCCATCCAGAGACGCATTGCGAGTATGCCTTGGCGCGGACCGAGCGCAAGACCGCCCCCGGCTATCGCGGCTTCGTGGTCCATGCCGATCCCGCGGTGAGTTTGGTCGAGGATCTGCGGCGTCGGGACTTGACCATCAATGCCATGGCCCGCTCGGAGGAGGGGGAACTCATCGATCCCTACGGTGGCCTCTCGGATCTGCGGGCCGGGCTCTTGCGTCATGTGAGCGAGGCGTTTGCGGAAGACCCGGTCCGGGTCTTGAGGGTGGCCCGGTTCGCGGCCCGGTTCGGGTTTACCGTGGCCGAAGAAACGAAGACGCTCATGCGTCGGATGGTGGCCTCGGGGGAGCTCGCAAGCCTTGTTCCGGAACGGGTCTTTACCGAACTCGATCGGGCTTTGGCCGAGCCGCATCCCTGGCTCTTCATTCAGGTCTTGCGGGACTGCGGTGCCCTGGCGGTCCCGTTTCCCGAACTCGACAGGCTATGGGGCGTACCCCAGCCGCCGCGCCATCACCCCGAGGTCGATACCGGCGAACATATCCTTTTGACCTTGCGGGCGGCGCAAGCTTTGGCCTTGCCGGCCCGAGCCCGGTTCGCGGCGCTCGTCCACGATCTCGGGAAGGGCGAGACCCCGCCTCACGAGTGGCCCTCTCACAAGGGCCACGAGGTGCGCGGGGTAGCGCTGGTCGAGGCCTTGTGTCAGCGCCTGCGCGCGCCCACGGAGTATCGGCTGCTCGCGCGTCTCGTGGCCCGCCACCATCTGCTTGTCCATACCGTTTTTGTGTTAAGGCCCCCTACGGTATTACGACTCTTGGAGGCGGTCGACGGGTTTCGCAGGCCGGATCGCTTCGAGGAGTTTGTCGGGGCCTGCGAGGCCGACGCGCGCGGCCGCCTCGGTCACGAGGAGAGGCCCTATCCCCAGGCCGATTGGTTGCGCGCAGCCCTCTCTGCCACAAGCGCTGTGTCGGGACGCACCTTTGCCGCCGAAGGCTTGGCCGGGCCCGCTATTCAGGAACGCATCCAGGCCGAACGCCTCCGCATCCTGGCAGGCCTAAAGCGACCCTCGTAGGCGCGTGGCTTTCGGGCGCTGCGGATGCGATCATGACGGGCTTTTAATCGGGGGAAGATATGCGCAGTTTTATTGATCGGATACGAGGGGTGGAGCGCGACATCGTTCAGGCCCCAGACGCTAACGGTTCACCTTACTACGAACCCCAGGGCAGCGAGGTGGCGGTCTTCGAAGCGGCCTGGCGCCGTCGTCTGCCTATTATGCTAAAGGGCCCCACGGGCTGTGGGAAAACCCGTTTCCTCGAATACATGGCCCATCGCTTGAGCCGCCCGCTGGTATCGGTTTCCTGCCATGAGGACTTGACCAGCGCCGACCTCGTCGGCCGATTCCTGCTCGAAGGCGAGTCGACCGTTTGGCAGGACGGGCCCTTGACCCGGGCTGTGAAGGCCGGGGCCATCTGTTATCTCGACGAGATCGTCGAAGCGCGTACGGATTCTACCGTGATCATTCATCCGCTGACCGACCATAGGCGCCGCCTCCCGATCGAGAAGCGCGGTTTGGAGATAGAGGCGCACGAGGACTTCTTGCTCGTCATCTCCTATAACCCCGGATACCAGACCGTGCTAAAGGATTTGAAGCCTTCGACCAAGCAGCGTTTCGTGGCGATCAGCTTCCACTATCCGAGCCCCGAGGTGGAGGCGCGTATCGTGCAAAACGAGGTGCCGGGCATAGACCCCGATCTCGCCCGCCGTCTCGTCGCGATCGCGGGTCAAGCGCGCGGTCTGAAGGATCACGGTCTTGACGAGGCAAGCTCCACGCGCTCGCTTGTTTACGCCGCCTCCTTGATCGCAGCCGGCCTGCACCCCGTGGAAGCCGGCGAGGCGGCACTTGTCGCCCCATTGACCGACGATCTGGAGCTTGCCGACGCGCTGCGCGAGATCGTAAAGGCCCATCTTGCGCCAGTATGAGAGACGAGGCCAGCCTTAAGCTTGCGCTCGTACATAACGAGCTACAGGAACTCAGTTTCGTAGCCCACCGTGATCTCTGCGTAGCCCTCCCCGCGATCGAACCCTTCGGGGCTGCGATCACCGCCCGTTGGGCCGAAACCGGACGCGATCTCTTCTTGCATGATCGTGATGCCGGCAAGGCGTTCTTACGCGCAAGCGTGGGCCTCGCCCAGGACCCGGGCGAGGTCGGGATCTGGACCGAGCAGGCGCGCGGATTCTTGGCCTATCGAGGTTCATGGAAGGCGTTGACCGCCTACTTAACCGCGTTCCCCGCGGCCGTTCACGAGTTCGGCCCAAGGGACGCCGGGCGTTGGGGCGATATCGGCTTGTCCTGGGGCTTAAAACACCGAGAAAGTGGCGAAATATTTTTCGCCACACCGGTGTCGGAGTTGAGTGCTGGGCGCGGGTTCGTAGGGGCCTGGGAGTTGCTGGAGCCGCTATCCGACCTTGCGGCCCACCGCGGCCTTACGCCGGGCTTGGCCCTGCCAGGGGCCCTTAAGGTGCGGGCCTTGTTAGGGCGAGAGGCGGTTCTGCCATGGCTTAAACGCGGCACCGATATTTTGAAGTCGGGACGACTGCGCGGGGAGGCATTCTTTCGTCTCGAGGGGCCGGAGAGCGAGGAGGCCTTGCTCGCCGATTTGCCCGGTTTTCGAACCAGCGACCATGAACGGTTCCTGACGCTTTTTGCGCGCGCGGCGCTTGGTCTTACCCCGCCGCTTGTGGGAGCGGGCCTGCGTTTCGGGGAGCGGCCCTTCGTGGAGACGGACGGACGCACGCTTTTTGTCCCGGCGGCCTTCTCGGATCGCGAGGAGGCGCTCGCCTCGATTTTACACAACACCGGGCACTTGCGTTTTGGCACCTATGATGGCCAGGCCCTGGCTTGCCTTTTTCAGGAGGCCGGGATGAGCCACCCGCCATTGGATTCCGATCAACGGATCACCTGGCGCCCCTTGTTTGCCCTTTTTGGCGATGACCTCGTCCGGTTTCAGTTGCTGTTTGATCTGTGTGAAGACTTTCGCGTCGATAGCCGCATTCAAGCCGTCATGCCCAATCATGTCCCGCGGCTGCTCGCGCTGTCGACCGTGCGCCCAATCGATCCCGCCGGGCTTTACTACGACGTGGCGGTCGAGAGTCTCCGGATGTTAGTCGGGCGCGCGCCACTCACGGCCCGATGGCGGGCGCTTTTGGCCCCGGACGCCGATCTTCTCACCTCGTGGCGGTGTGCGCGGGCTTGGTATAAGGACTGCGATCTGCCACCCCTCACCTTGGCCTTACGCGGGGCGGCCTATGTGCCGGGGCGCTCGCCTAACCACCAGCGGCCCGTCTATCCTCGAGTCCTGGGGGACGGCCTGATGTCGCCGGAGCCCGAGGAGGGGGAGGGCGCGCCCGCCGGCGATGGACAGGAAAAGAAGCCCTCGCCGGTGAGCGCCGGGCACGATCCGGATATGGAGATTCCGCCCGAGGACACGAGCGGCTCAGGCGGACGCGTGGGTGTCGGGCGGCCGCAGCCTACCGCACCAAGCCATGCCGCGCGCCGCCCTCGGGCCCTGGCCGCGGGACTGCCCTATCCGGAGTGGGATTACCGTGAAAAGGCCTATCGTCGGGATTGGACACGTATCGTGGAGCGGCCGCTCGCCGAGAGCGATTTGGCGTGCGCTCATAGCCTTTTGGCCCTGCATGGTGGCGTATTGCGTCGCCTGCGCCGCGCCATCCAGTCCGAGAAGCCGCAGCGACCCACCCCGAGGCGACGTCAAAACGACGGCGAGGAACTCGATCTCGATGCGACCGTCGAATACGTCGTAGATCGGCATGCTGGCGCCCTTCCGCCCCCTGCCATCTATCGCCAACGGCGGCCTGGTACCCGGGACACGAGCGTACTCTTATTGGCGGATCTATCGACATCCATCATGCAGCAGGCCGCCAATGGAGAGGGTCGGGTGGTTGATCGCCTCAAGGCCGCGCTCTTGATGTTTGCTTTGAGTCTCGAGGAGGTCGGGGACGCCTATGCCATCGCCGGTTTTGCCTCGAAGTACCGTGACGCGGTGAGTTACTATCCCATCAAAGATTTTGCCCAGCCATTTACCGTCGAGACCGAGGGAATTCTGGGTGGCCTTTCCGGGCGCTTGGCGACGCGCATGGGGGCTGCCGTCCGCCATGCCTGTGTCCGATTTCGGGAGGCCGCGAGCGCCAGGCGTCTGCTCTTGATTTTGTCCGACGGGCGCCCCGCGGACTACGACGACGGGGGTGATGAACGCTATCTTCATGAAGATACGCGCATGGCTGTGAAAGAGGCCGCCGAGCAAGGGATACATGTCTTCTGTGTCACGCTTGATGTCGCCGGCGCTCCTTATCTCGAGCGTATCTTTGGGCGCGGACATTTCTTGGTCATCGATGCCCTAGACGATCTGCCCGCGCGCCTCCCGCAGATCTATTTGCGGCTGCGCAACCGGTAAGCCGTATTCAGCGGCGGGTAAGGGCCTGGCTGCGGTCGAGCAAGTGAAACCCGGCAAGCGGCGGGGCTTGGCCACGCGTGAATGCCATCACCTTGAAGAGCTCTCCCATCTCGTGCGGCAGCGTCAGGCGCTTGATGGCATTGATTTCCTCCATGCGCGCGCGGGCCTTAGCGTGAGCGCGTGGCGCCAGTCCAAGGGACAGCAGGAAGGCCGCCTGATTCGTGTAGCCGGCGAGCATGAGCCCGGCGGCATGCCCCGCTTCGGCGATCGCCGTGAAGTCGACATGGACAGTGATGTCCTGCAGGCCCGGCAACACCAGCGGGTCGCCGTGCGCACGGTGGCGGAAGTGGCACATCAGCGTGCCGTCGTGGCGCTGCGGATGATAGAACTCATGCGCTGGGAAGCCATAGTCGATGATGAGCAGCAGCCCGCCTGTGCCCAGATGTTCGGCCGCCTCGCCGATCCAGTGCCCGCCCCGCGACGAGATTTCCGATGTGTAGCCTTCGGGCCAGCCGCTCGTGCCGAGCGCCTCTGTCAGCCGTACATCGACCGCGTCTTCCCGCCAGCCGAAGGCGTCTCCTTCAATGCACACCAGAAGCGGATGGACACGCCCCTGATGGATACAAAAGCGGTCGGCCGGGAGGGCGTCGAGCAACTCATTGGCGAGGATGACTGAGGCGCTCGTATCAGGCCATGTGTCCCTTATGACGATACGATCGGCCTGTTGGGGGATCTCGCGGGTGATGAGGGCCTGCGCCTCCTCCCGGCGCCGG
>JAJYPQ010000238.1 GCA_021795255.1 Pseudomonadota bacterium | reverse complement strand
GGAAGCATGCTAAATGCCGTAAATGCTGTAATGGATGCGCACTTCTTGACCCCGGCCGGCACCAATCCACAGCCCGTCGGTCTAGACAACGCTCGCCGACTCGAGCCCCAAGCCCGCTACCTCGTTTCAGGGAAATACCGCCTGTTCCCGTTCGACAAGAGCGCCAAACCCTACTTTGACGATGCCGTAGCCCGTCTGGGCGTGGCGCTCTCGGACTATAGCTTTGCCAACAACGTCATATGGCTATACCAAGCGAGCGGTTTTTACCAGATCATCGAGGGGTGTTTTTGTCTTTTCGGTCTGTCCGGCAACGGGCTCACGATGCTCTTACCCCCGCTAGGAGAGGCCTACCGTCAGAAGCGGGCCCTGAAGATCTGTATCCGCATCATGGATCAGTATAATCCGTCGCCCTATCAGGCCCGTCTGGACTTCGTGTACAAGGACTTCCTCCAAATCCTGGATAAGGACGCGGACGGGGTGACGCCCTTGATCAATGGCGAGCCGTGGCACGTCGAGGTCACAAACCCCGACTACATCTATCGCACGTCCGACCTGATCGAACTCCGTGGTAACGCCTTCAAGACCAAGCGGAACGAGATCAACCAGTTCCGGCGTGCCTATCCGAACCATCAATTGGTCCCGTTCTCGCGCGAACACCACGAAGCGGCGCGTAGTCTCGTCAACACCTGGACGGAAAACCGCATCCGGGCCTTGCCAGAGGGGTCTCTAGAGGACTTCTTGTACAACCTGGAGCTTGAACGTAAGGCCATCAATCGCACCATCGCCCTGTACGAAGAACTAGGCCTCGAAGGACTCAGCCTTTTTATTGATGGGGTTCTGGAAGGATTCACGTTCGGGGAACGATTGACGTCGGATGTGGCCAACGTTCTGATCGAGAAGACCAATTTCCATATCCAAGGGGCCGCTCAGTACTTGTTTCGCGAATTCACCAAGGTCTTTTCCCAATCGACTTATATCAATGTCGGTGACGATCTGGGGTTCGAAAACCTGAGGCGGGTGAAAATGAGCTACCGTCCGGCAATGTTCGGGGAAAAGGTCGTCTTGCACCGCCGCGTCCCCACCGAGGCGTGCTAAGGCGCGCAGGGCTTGCGGATCTCGAGGGCCTGATGGCCCTCGAGATCCGCTGCTTCGGCCCCGACGACGGCCTCTTTAATCGCCGCCAGCTGCGCTATCTCCTGACAAGCCCCCATGCCGCCTGGCTTATCGAAGGACACTTCGAAGGTGCCGCTTGCCTATTGGTGGCGAGCAACGGTCGCAGCCGATGGGGACGCCTATACTCCTTGTCCGTTGACCCGAAGTTTCGACAGCGCGGGATCGCGCGCCGACTCCTCGAGGCCTCGTTCGCTTGGTTGCGGGGGCAAGGAGTCACTGTTTGCCGAGCCGAGGTCAAGATCGATAACCTCGGTGCGCGTCGCCTTTACGCGGCCCTTGGCTTTGAGGAGGGGCCCGAGTTGCCCCACTACTATGGCCTAGGACAAACCGGCCTTAAGCTGATCCTGCGGCTTTAGCAAACAGGGGTAGGCGAAAAAAGAAGTGGGACCCGCCCGCCTCCCGCGGTTCGTAGCCTACCGACCCCCCGTGCTTTTCGATAATGATGCGCGCCGTACAGAGCCCGCGGGGTGCCACAATGCCGAAAGACGAGAGGTTGGCCGAGGCATCGAAAAGGCAGGGGCGCGCCTCGATGGGGACCGCGGTCCCGCAATCGCGAATCGAAAGAACGCCCTGCCCCCCCTCATTCACGACCGACAGCTCGACCGTGCTATGGGGTGGCGAGAGGTGGATCGCATTGGTGATGACATGACTTAAGGCGCGCAACAGCAAGGACTTGTCGCCGTTCACAAAAACCCGGTGAGAGCAGGGATCAAAGGCTAGGCGCACATGGCGACCGTGGGCATAATCAGCGTCGGCCGCGATCGCCTCCCGCAAAAGCTCTGTCAGGGAGATACGACGAGGGGCGAACTTGACGTCTATCAACTGCCGATGATCGACGTCAAGCACTTCGTTGACCGACCGCACCAAGCGGTCAAGGTTGCTGCGGGCAATCGAAAGGAGCCGCTCATCCTCGCCGCCCAGCTTCGATCCTACCACCTCGGCCAGTAGACCAAGGGAGCCGAGCGCGGCGCTCAGCGGCGTTCTTAGCTCATGGCTTAAGGTCGCGATCAAATCGCTCTTCAGCCGCTCGGTTCGTTTACGCGCGCTGATATCGCGGGTGATGGCGATGAAGCGGCGCTCCGTACCCACAGTCATGGCACTTAAGCCCAACTCCATGGGGAAAATCGTACCGTCGCTGCGCTGCCCGTTGACCTGCAGCCCAAGGCCGCTCATACGACTACCGGGGCGCTCGACCTGGCCCTCGAGAAACCGTGCGTACTCGGCGCGTTCCGCTAAGGGCACAAGACAAGAAAAGTGGCGCCCGAGGAGTTCATCCTCGCGATACGCAAAAATCCTGAGCGCCTCGCGATTCAAGGAAAACAGCGCACCCCGTTCGTCTATGGTGACGATACCCTCCTCTACGTTCTCAAGTACCGCGCGCAAATAGCCCTCGCGCTCCTTCAGGTTCTCGGTCATGCGGGTGCGGGCGGCGACCTCGCGCGTCAAATCGCCGTTTAGCCTATGAATGGCCGCCTTCTCCTCCTCCAGGCGGCTAATGAGGTCCTGATTCTCGAACCGCAGACGAAGAGAGGCGGCAATAGTCCTTTCCATGCGTTTGGCGGTGAGCAACATGACGGCGAGAAATAAGACCGCCACGAGCGCCATGGCGTGGTGTATGACGCCGCCGAATAGGGCAAGACGTAAGGCGAGCGGCGCAAGCGTCGGAATAACGAATAAAAGCGCTACCCGAAAGACGGTCGCAAACGTCACCACAGCTGCGGTCGTCATGACCGTCAACATGAAAAACATGAAAATTTGAGGGAGCAGGGCTACGGGGAAGAACAGCAGCGCGGCTAGGCCCCAGCCAAAGCCGGCGGCCGCGGTCGCGATCGCATAGTAGCGGCCCCATGGACCGGGATCCGCCGACGGGCCCTGTTTTTGGTAGCGGTTCGTCAGAAGGTAGCGCCCCGCGGTCATGAGCGCCATGATCGCAAGCCATGCCAAGAGCCGGACCCTGGGCACCGCGTTCCATTCGATCACGCTCAAAATCGCGGCATTCAGGCAGGTCACGAGAAGACCCGGGCGTAAGTTCTCATAGAGCAAACGCACCTGGGCCCGATACAAGGACCGCTCTTCGGGCGCGCCCCGTGCCGTGATTCGCGTGCCGCCCTCTGCTTCTGCTGCCACCCTCGTCCTCCCCTGGTCGAGGGGAAATCCGTGCAAGGCTTATGCCAGCTTATGGGGCGCTAGACGATCTTATTTATCCCGCTTCTGCAGCCGAGCGGCGGTACGCAATCTGAGGGCTGTGAGCCGGATAAAGCCGCTCGCGTCCGCTTGGTTATAGCGACCGCCGTCATCCTCGAATGTGGCAATGGCCGGATCAAAGAGCGAGTCGCCCGGTGACTCGCGGCCGACCACCGTCACCTGCCCCTTAAAGAGCTTGAGTCGGACCCGACCATTGACAGTTTTCTGTGAACTATCAATGGCTTGCTGCAAAAGCTCGCGCTCGGGACTCCACCAATAGCCGTTATAGATGAGGGCGGCGTAACGGGGCATGAGGTCGTCTTTGAGATGTGCCACCTCGCGATCCAGGGTCAGCGATTCCATCGCACGGTGGGCCCGTAACAAGATGGTCCCCCCGGGGGTTTCATAGCAACCCCGGGACTTGATCCCGACATAGCGATTCTCGACCAGATCCAAACGACCGACCCCGTGCCGTCCCCCGATCTCGTTTAGCCTCGCGAGAACGCGGGCGGGCGTCATCTGGGTGCCGTCAATGGCCGTCACATCCCCCCGGGTAAAGGTCAATTCGAGCCACTCGGGCCTGTCTGGGGCCTCTTCCGGGGCCCGGGTCCATCGCCACATCGTGGCCTCAGGCTCCTGCCAGGGGTCTTCCAGGACGCCGCCCTCGTAGGAAATGTGCAAAAGGTTGGCATCCATGGAGTAGGGCGAGGCGCCTTTGCGCTTATGTTCCACCGCGATGCCGTGGGTCTCGGCATAAGAGAGTAAGCGCTCACGTGACGTCAGATCCCATTCTCGCCAGGGTGCTATCACGTGGATATCGGGATTAAGGGCGTAATAACCGAGCTCAAAACGAACTTGATCGTTGCCCTTGCCGGTCGCGCCGTGGGCCACCGCGTCAGCACCGGTCATCCGGGCAATCTCGATCTGCCGCTTCGCGATCAGCGGTCGCGCGATCGACGTGCCGAGCAAATACTCGCCCTCGTAAAGCGCGTTGGCCCGAAACATGGGAAAAACGAAATCCCGGACAAACTCTTCCTTGAGGTCGTCTATATAGATCTCCCGGACACCGGCCTTTGTGGCCTTCTCACGGGCCGGCTCGAGTTCCTCGCCCTGTCCAATGTCGGCCGTGAAGGTCACGACCTCGCACCCATACTGCTCGATCAACCACTGCAAGATGACCGAGGTATCGAGGCCGCCGGAATAGGCCAACACGACTTTTTTGATATGCGCCATAGAGTCAAGCACCTGGGATGGGAGTACGGGCGGTGCGCCTTAAGCGCGCCAAAAGCCGCCGCGCCAAATCGCCAAAAAGCTCGGTTTGGGTTGGGTGCGGGTGAATCGCAGAGCCCACCTGCTCTAAGGTCAGATCGGCGCTCACCATAAGCACCGCGGCCCCAATGAGGGTATCGGCATGATCGGCCAGAAAATGCACGCCCACGATCCTATGCGTCGCCTTATCGGCCACGATCTTGATGAAACCCGAGGTCTCGCCAGTCATCATCGCTTTCGCGTCTATGGAAAACGGCACCTTGATCTCGGCGGGATCTAGGCCGCGCTCGCGCGCCTGATCGGCGGTAAGACCGACAAAGGCCGCCTGGGGACGGGTGAAGATCACGCCGCAATCTTTGGCTTCCTCATAGGCCGCCTGATGTCCAAGGATGGTTTGGGCGGCCACCCGCCCCTGATGGCCCGCGGTGTGCGCCAGCATGTAGCCGCCGACCACATCGCCCACCGCAAAGATATGCGGCACGCTGGTACGGCCCTGCGCGTCCACCACAATCGCCCCACGGTCCACCTTGACGCCCGCCCGGGCCAGGGCGAGGGGCTCTGTGACCGGACGCTTGCCGGTGGCCATGAGGACATAATCCGTCTTGGCCACGCGCTGGGCGCCGTCGACCACATAGCTCACCGACATGGCGCCCACGCCGCCGCCGATCTTCTGTACCGACGCCGAGGTGACTATGGTGAGACGCTTTTCTTCGGCCAAGAGGAGCGCAAGCTGCGCCGCCACCTCCTTTTCGACCTCCGGCAAGACCCGGTCGCGCGCCTCAAGGACTACGACCTTAGTGCCGAAGTCCGCGAAGATCTGGGCCATCTCAAGGCCGATGGCACCCGCCCCCACGATCACAAGGCGCTTGGGAGGGGCCTTTAAGTCCCAGACCGTATCAGAGGTGAGGACGCCCCCTTCGTCGGCACCGGGTATCGGCGGAATAAAGGGCGGAGCTCCTATCGCAATCACCGCACTGCCGAAGGTGATGCGCTTTCCCGCAGCACCGGCCTTCGAGCCCTGGCGCTCGTAAGGATTGCTTGCGTCACCCTTTACCACGACCGCGCTATGATCCGAATCAAAATACGCAAAACCTTGACGGACATCGATGCGTACGCCCTTATCGGTCTTCAGGGCCATATCGCCACGCGTCTCGAGCACGCGCCTACGCATCCGGTCGAGCTTCGCCCAGTTGAGCGTTGGGGCCGCGGTGTTCAGTACACCCAAGCCGCTGTCGTGGCTTCGGTCGCGCATGCGGTCAGCCGCCGCGCGCCAGGCCTTGGAGGGAATACACCCGCGCCACAGGCACTCGCCCCCCGGCAACGGCGCATCATTCACCATGATGACGCGCTTGCCGTGATCCGCGAGTTCCCGAGCACAGTCCTCGCCACCAGGACCGCCCCCGATGACGAGTACATCGCAATCGTAATGGCTCGTATCGACCGCCGCGGGCCCGCTCGAGCGAGCGGGGCTCGGCCGCGAAGCCGGGACCGTCCCCGCCCTCACCGAGGGCGCCGTTCCAAAGAGCCACGTCGGATCCTCGACTAGGCCCTTAAAGGTATTGAGGAATTTGGCCGCCTCGGCCCCGTTCACGATGCGATGATCAGCCGTCACGGTCACGGGCATGCCCTGCGGCTGAGTGCTGGCGATGGCAAAGATGGCCGACGTGCCGGGCACCGGTATCGCGTCGAACTGAGTCACCCCCAACATCCCCATATTGGAGATGGTGAAGGTCGGGTTCGAGTATTCCTCGGGCTTTAGGCGCTTCAACCGCGCCCGGCCAACCAAATCCTTCCATTGGGCATTGAGGTCTTCGATGCTCCGGTTCGGGACATCGCGAAGCACAGGAACC
>JAJYPQ010000237.1 GCA_021795255.1 Pseudomonadota bacterium | reverse complement strand
TCATGATCTCCGCGTTCGTGAGCCGTCCGGCCGTGGTCGCCCCGTCGCCTCCCGCGGGCCGCCAGATCGCCGAGGGGCTGCTCGCAGGCCAGGCCTGCGCCGCGTACTACAACGCCCACGCCGGCGCACAGATCGACAACTACAACCCGGCCAAGGCCACGCCGACGCAGTGGTATGTCGATGAACTGATCACGAATGAAGCGGGTGGCGACACGACCGAACAACTGGTCGCCCCGACCGGCTCGAACATCTGGACCCACTCCTTCACGTCAGGCAGTTCGACCGACGAGACCCAATACCAGTGGGTCCACATCAAAGACCCGCAGAACTGGAAGGCGACGCAGGTCCCCGCAACAGACGACATCTGCGGCGGGGTAGGTTTTCGCGTGCCGCTCAACCTCCCGTCGCACGGCTGGACCAATGGCCTATTGGGCGAGGTCAGTAACCCGTCCTCGCTGCGCGAGACGCAGAACCTCATGGCCAATGCCGAACAGCAAGGGATCCAGGCGGCGGCCGCCGATACCGCGCCCTTGGCTGGTCTGCTCGGGTCGGGTCGCGCACCGATATCCTCGACAACCGGCGATCTGGTCCTGCCCTCGCCGGCATACGCCTCTGGCGCCACGCCAGCGCCCCAGGCGGTCGCCGGTGGGGCCACCGTGCCGGTCACCACGCCGCCGGCACCAAAAGCCCCCAGCGTCAGCCAAGTGGCGTCCGCGGAGGCGACCTTCGCCCAGGCCTCGACGGCTTTCGATAGTCCCGTCGATCAGGCCAGCGGCGGCATCCTGCGCATGCTCGCCGGACGGGCGAACATGCAGCACATCGTCAACGTGGTCGAGAAAGAAGGCTGGCTGACGATCGGAGGCCTATGGCTCAACCTGGCGCGGCTCGACCAGTCCGATCACAACCTGGCCTCGCCGCACACGGCGGTCTCAACGCCCGCCACCAAGGGCCTCGCACAGGCCTCACGGGGCGCGATCGTCATCCGTCAGGCGATAGCCATCGGTAGCCACCCCACGACCGCGATGGGGCGGCTTATCGGCGCCAGCGCAAGGAGCAACGCAAGTGCTCCATGGTACGAGCGGGCTTGGGATGGCGTTAAGGCCGACGCCAGCGACCTCGTGTCGCGCGTGTTCATGGTGCCCGTAGAAGTCATCATGAGCGTCTTTGTCGGCTCCAGTGGTGGCTGGGGCAACGCCCACCAGACGGTCTCTGGGGCCGCCAACGCGCTATCGGCTGGCAACCCGCTCATTATGTTCATGGAGGCGGGTCAGCTGATGCTGACGATTGCCGGCGGGCTCATTCTGATATGGGTCGGCGCGAAGGTGGGCGGTATGCTGGGTGGTGGAGCGGCTGCCGCCGCGGGAGCCGCGGCCCTAGGGCCTCTCGGGTCGGCCGTATCCGCCGTGATCTCCAAGCTGGTAAGCGGTTTTCTGGCGATTGCCGCCACGCTGATCTTCGTGTTCCTGGCCGGCGGCTTTGTCCTCGGCATCCTGCTCCCCGCCCTGCCCTTGATCGCCTTCCTGTCGGCCGCCATGGGCTGGCTGCTCATGGTCGCCGAGGCCATGGTGGCCGCGCCTCTGTGGGCCGCTGCGCACGTCTCGTTTGAGGGCGAGGGCTGGGCACCCCAACGCGCCCAGATGGGCTACCAGATGATCGCAGGGCTCGTCCTGCGCCCGATCCTGATCACGATCGGCGCCTTCCTCGCCATGGCGCTCATGGAGGCAGCGGCCTGGCTGATCGGGATCAGCTTCCTGGGCTATGCCTCGGCCTATATCAACGGCACGCAGTCAATGACGCAGGCCCTGGAGGCCGATGGGCTGGTTATCGTATTAATCCTAATGCTCACGTTTACGTGCTTCCACGCGGTCAAGGTTGTGACCGTCCTGCCCGACCAAGTCCTAAAGTGGATCGGCGGTGGAACGAGCGCCCTTGGGGCCGCAGCCGACATGCAGGGTCACGTCAACAAGGTGATGGGGATCGTCAACCTCACAAAACCCGGCGGCAAGAAAGCGCCGACCGCCGGTGGTGGTGGGAACGGTGAGACAGAGGATGGAGGGCTGGAGGTCACTGGCAAAGAGGGCGCGTAACGATCATGGTGGTGCGCATGGACGCGCGTTCGGCCCCGGACCTCCGGGGCCTTTTTTACGTCTCGATGCCACCCCGGCATCCGCGTTCGTGCTCTATTCGTCTCCGTGGCCCTGCAAGCGCCGGTTGTCGCCCCCATGCCGGGTTCGTTCGCGTCTCCCTTGCATCCCCCGCGCCAGCGATAAATCTGCTGTCACGGGGTCTGCCGGTCGCCAAAAGCTGCTCACTGCCCCGGCCTTGAGTGAGGGGCGACAGCCGACGCAAGACGCAGGACCACAACCTGGAGACGAACCATGAAAACGCACGAGCGCAACACGGATGCCAGAAGCCAAGTCAAAACCGAGAGGGCTCAAACCTCAGCATCCGCAGGGGGTCACCCATTCGATATCCACCAGGCGGTCACCGACAGGATCTTGGAGGCCATGGAGCAGGCGCGCGGAACCGGGCGCCGCTTGTGGGACTCGCAGCCGTCTTTGCCCCTGAACCTCACCACGGGCAAGCCCTATACCGGCATCAACGTCCTAATGCTCTGGAGCGCAGGCCTCCAGAACGGCTACACCTCCCCCTACTGGCTGACATATCGGCAGGCGGCCGACAAGGGCGGGCAGGTCCGCAAGGGCGAGCATGGCACGCTGTGTGTGTTCTATAAGCCCTGGGAGAGCACCGAGACCAACACGGAGACCGGCGAGACGGAGACCGTCAAGGGCGCAGTCCTGAAGTCCTTTCGTGTGTTCAACCTCGACCAGATCGACAACATCGAGGCCCCGGCCCGCGAAGAGCGCCCGGCCTTCCAGGCCATCGAGGACGCCGAACGGATATTGCAAGCGAGTCCGGCGCGGATCATCGAGGGCGGGGCGCAAGCCTTCTACCGGCCCGCAACGGATACCATCCACCTGCCGAGCCGCGAGGCCTTCATAAACCCGGAAGCCTTCTACAGTGTCGCCCTTCATGAGGCTTGTCACAGCACCGGCCACGCGTCGCGCCTAGCCCGCGACTTTAGCGGACGGTTTGGCGATGCGGCCTACGCCTTCGAGGAACTGATCGCCGAGATGGGGTCCGCCTTCCTGAACGCGGACCTTGGGATCCTGGGCGCGACCTTACCCGACCATGCCGACTACCTGGCCCACTGGATCAAGATTTTGCGCGACGACAAGAAGGCCATCTTGACGGCCGCCGCGCAGGCCTCCAAGGCGCACGCCTTTATCCGGGGCTTGCTGGCCGACCATGAGCAGGTGGCCGCCTGAATTTCCAAGAGCCCCGGATAGTGCGGGGCTCATTCATTCACGAAGTGGAGGTAGTAACAATGCAGATGCAGAGATTCAGTAACCAGCGCTCATACAACGATTACGTGGACGACGTGATAACCGGCCCATTGACTACCCGCGAGGTCGCGGGCCTGATCCGCGCCGGTGAGCGGTTCAAACAGAAAACTCTGGAAACCGAGTGGACGTTGGCGCTTTTGCGAGGCCTTGGCCGCGCGCCCGACCCCGACCCCTTCACCCACGCCTACTACAGGGGCCGTGCGGCCGCGCTGGCCGAGGCCCTGGCACTGTCCGACGTCGAGGCCGAGCATGGGCCAGAGGCGGCCTGGGAGGCTTGGGACAGGATGCTCGGGTACTCCAGCGCGGTCGAGGGTGAATTGCTCGACCGCTATAATTCAGAGGCCGTGGCAGGTGGCGGCGACCACGCCATCCCGCGTTAGTTGTGATCCATCAGACAGAGAGCCGGGCTCAATGCCCGGCTTTTTTATGCCTGCGCGCCGTCGACCCCCTTCCCACGTCCCCCTATTTACGATGACGCATCATCGAAATAGACTGATTAAGTATGACGCGTCACCGATAATAGACCACACCAGCCGTTCGGCCGGCAATGGAAACGGCAAAAAAGTGGGGGATGGGCGGGCGCGCAGACAACCAGGTCGGCGACCTACCCCAAAAACGCCATATATTTGATGACGCATCACCGAAATTGCTTGATTAAAGATGACGCGTCACCGATAATAGGCCACGGAAACGGCACAGGAGCGACGATATGAGCAACCAGGTCGGCGACCAAAAAACCAAGACGCCCAAGCGCGGCCGTCCCGCCAGCCCAGTCCTGCGTGCCATCCGCAATGCCGAGGCGGCCCGGCGGTATCGGGCACGCAAGAGGATGGAGAGGGAGGCGCGTCGGGATCCGCGCCAACCGCTTCGCTCCACCCTCATAGACCTCTCTGCCATACCGGCGTGGCGGCGCGGGTGTTGAAGCGAAACCCTACTACCCCAGACTCATGAAAGAGATTGACCGGCGTTGGAAACAGCAGGCATAATGAACAGTGTTCCCCGCATGTGCGGGGGTGTCCCATGTGTGTTATTCGGGAATGACCATTCCCTATTCCCCATGCGCAAGCGTGGGGGGGGCTACAAGACGGAGCCGGGCCTAAACCGCCCGGCTTTTCTTTTTCGCCAACTCTGGCGAATATTCCCCAAAATTGGGGAAAACCCCTATCCCAACATCTCCACCAGATCCTCGGCCCGCAGGTGCGTGTAGCGCTTCAGCATTTGCAGGGTCTTATGCCCCGTAATAGCGGCCACCTGCATAGGATTGAGGCCCTTCTCAAAGAGCCGTGAGGTCGCCTCATGCCGCAGGTCATGGAAGGTCAGGCCCTCGATGCCGGCGGCCTTGCAGGCCCGCTCAAAGGCCTGAGAGATCGAATCGGGGCGCATGCCCCAGACCTTGCCATCCAAGCGCCTGGGGAGCCTGTCCAGGACCGCCAGCGCGGCCGTGGAGAGCGGCACCCGCCGGGGCGTGCCGTTCTTGGTTTCCGGTATCAGCAACACCCGGGCCGCGCGGTCCAGGTGCTCCCAGCGCATCGCCGCGATCTCGCCGCGGCGCATGGCGGTCTCGATCGCCCAGGTGATGAGTGGGCCGATATGCCCGCCGTAGACCTGTGCGGCGGCCAGGAGGTGGGCTTGCTCATCGCCCACGAGGCGGCGATCACGGGCGTTACGAACGGGCGGTATAGAGACATGCGGGACGGGATTAACGAGCCCTCCCATCCCCCACTCCCGTTCGGCGACCTTATAGAGATGAGACAGAAGCGCCAGGCGGCGCTTGACGGTGATCGGGCTGTAGCCATCAGCAAGCATACCGTCCCGGTACGTTGCCAGATCCTTCCCGTGCAGGGACCCGATGGGCCGCGGCCCTAAGGAGCTCTCGGTTAAGGCGGCAATGACGGAGGCCTCCTGGGCCGCGCCACGCTTCCGGCCCGACACCTCGCGCTGATAACGGGCCAAGGCCTCGGCCAAGGTCGTGTTGTCGGCCTCGACGCGGGAGACGAAGACCCCGCGGTCCATCTCTCCCTCGATGCGCCGCGCCCAAGCCTCAGCTTGGGCCTTGGTGTCGTAGGTCTCGGTTAATGTCCCGTAGCCCTTTCGCTTTACGATGGCCCGCCAGGATCCGGACCTCTTCTGGAAATGCGCCATAAGAGCCCCCTTGTTTGGCTCCTGAAGTTACCACCAGGTTACCAAACTCGGGGGCGTTTTTGCCATCGTGCATCGTAAGTGCTTGATTTTATGGTGGAGCGGATGGGGATCGAACCCACGGCCTTCGCATTGCGAACGCGACGCTCTCCCAGCTGAGCTACCGCCCCAAGCGGGCGCATTGTAATGCAGAAAAGCGCGCAGCGAAAGCGGGCGAGTGGGAGGGCCGGATTTTGACCACGCCGCACCCCGGGTTGGCGGAGCCGAAGCCGGGTGGCACTATACACATGCCCCAGGGGTGGGGCGCTTGCACCCAGTCCCGTGACCGCGCGGATCCTCTTTGCTTTGACCAGGGGGAGGAAAGCCGGGGTCCGGGGCTGTTTGCCGAACCACTGCGCCGCAAGGCCGAAAGCGCGGGCGGCAAGCGGATTGATCTGAGCGTCCGGCCGCTGAACATGCCGCGCTACGACCGCACCAACGCAGTTTGCGCAAGGCAACCGCTCGATCCAGGGCGGCAGTGCGACTAAGCGACGGACCGGGCGGTATGCCGCAGGATGAGTATGCCGCTTTCCTTGTGTGCCATGTAATGCGCCATACGCGCCACCCGCCCCGTTTCGAAGCGATGGGGGTTTAGGGGTCTGTGCCGTTGCAAGCGGGGTGGCGGCGTCCGAACCTGTGCAGATCGTGCCTTGCGCCACGGCGGCCATACCGTGGGCGCAGATCGTTTGCGGCAGGGCTTGCCGCTGGTTGCAGCCGGGATGCTACGGCCGCGAAAGGAGAGTCCCGGGAAGACCCCGGTGGGTTTGCCCCCCTAAGCCCCGTGTCTTTAGGTGTGGGGGGTTGGAAAAAGCGCTCCTACTTTGGTCCGACTTTGAGGGACTGGCGGGCGGCTACTATGGCCGAGCACGCATAAGTCTTGAGGAGACACTCATGAAGGCACATGGCGATGGTGG
>JAJYPQ010000236.1 GCA_021795255.1 Pseudomonadota bacterium | reverse complement strand
GGCGCGCGGCGTATTCGTCTCCCGCGCCGAGGCCGAAAACACTACCCTGCGCGAGGCACTGGATCGCTACCAGCGCGAGATCGTGCCGGGTAAGAAGAATGCCGATCGGGAAGGTCGTCGCGTGAAAGGGCTCCAGGCGCGCACCCTGGCCCGGCGATCGATGGCGAGCATCCAGGGCAAGGACATCGCGGCCTTTATGCAACAGCGGCAAGCGGAAGGGGCCGGGCCGAACACGGTCCGCCTCGACCTCGCCCTGCTCTCCCACCTCTTCAATGTCGCTCGCGCGGAATGGGGCATGGCGTCTCTCGCGAACCCCGTGGAGATGGTCCGCAAGCCCCGGCTACCTGCAGGCCGCACCCGCCGCCTCGTCGACGACGAACTCCCCCGCCTGTTGGCCGCCGCTGTCACCTACGGCGGGGAGATAGGCCCCCTCATTACCTGGGCCATCGAGACCGCCATGCGTCGCGGGGAGATCGCGGCCATGCGCTGGGACCACCTGGACCGTAAGGCGCGGGTGCTCCTGATCCCCGAGACGAAGACCGGGACGCCTCGCCGGGTGCCGCTCTCCACGGCGGCGCTGGGGGTCCTGGACCGGCTACCCCGGCGTATCGACGGGCGCGTGTGGGGTATGCGCCCCGATTCGATCTCCCAGGCCTTCGAGAGGGTCTGCAAGGCGGCCGGGGTCGAGGGCCTGACCTTCCATGATCTGCGGCATGAGGCGACCTCCCGACTCTTTGAGAAGGGGTTGAATCCTATGGAGGTCGCCGCGATTACGGGGCACAAGACCCTACAAATGCTCAAGCGGTATACGCATTTGAGGGCCGAGGATCTGGTGGGGAGGTTGGGATGAATGGTTGTGATTATAATGCTGGAGTGTGGTTATCGGCGGCTGATATTTTCTTGGTAACGGTGGGCGCATGGCTCGTTACGTACGAAGTAGTGAACCGATCTGAGGGTGGGACCCATGGCGGCGTTACATCTATGGGCGGGGTTACTTGCATCAGAAAGCCTTGTCGATTTCCTACACTAGTCACAGATGTGAATGCGCACGAGATAAGCAATATCCGTCGAGCAATTTAGTTGACAAGGAAAGGAATGAGGATGACGATAAGTAGCATGCAAAACAGTGACCTCCTCTCCAGGGTGGGATAATGAGATCAGTCGAGGTAATGCCTAGCGGTCGGTACAAACTTGTCACCGAGGAGAAGGCTGGGGGGGTGACCTATACCCCCGGTTGCCTAGCCGCTTTCGTTGCTGAACAAATATATCGCGCTTCTCGCATCAAGCCAGGGCACGACACAATTAAGGTACTTGATCCAGCTACAGGTGATGGTGAACTACTGATTAACCTTTTGGCGCAGCTCGATATGGCCAATGTGGGCGCAGTCGAGGTGCATGGGTTTGAGACCAATATTCGCGCACTGAATATTACGACCGCTCGTATCAAACAACACTTCCCGAAGGTGATGCTGCATCTGACGCACGGCAGTTTCCTAGAATTCGTGCTTGACCAAATGTGTCGGTGCGGCAGCGGCGATCTATTTAAAAAAGACGCTGCTCAGGCCTATGATCTTATTATCGCGAATCCGCCGTACGTTCGTACCCAAATTATGGGCGCTAAACAGGCCCAATTGATCGCAAGCCAATTCGGTCTCACCGGACGTGTGGACCTCTACCACGCCTTTATTGTCGGCATGGCACACGTGCTCAAGCCAGGCGGCCTTGGCGGAATTATTGTCTCAAACCGCTTTATGACAACAAAGTCTGGCAGAACGGTGCGACAGGCTATTCGTGAGCGTTTCAGCGTGCGACACGTCTGGGACCTAGGTGACACGAAACTATTCGACGCTGCCGTGTTACCAGCCGTCTTGCTAGTAGAGAAACAAGCGGGACCGCAGCAAACGGTAGCGAACTTCACATCAATTTACACTACGACGAATACGCCAACGCAACAGGCAACTGATGTTATTGCGGCTCTTGACCGTGACGGTGTTGTCGCTGTCGATGATGGCCGATGCTTCATGGTAAGAAACGGCCACCTCGATATCAGGACGCCAACGGATACCGTGTGGCGAGTGAAGACTATGGTAAGCGATGACTGGCTGACGATGGTTGAGGGGCACACGTGGCGACGCTTTGGGGACATAGGCAAGATTCGCGTGGGCGTCAAGACTTGTGCCGACAAAGTGTTTATCCGCAGCGATTGGGATACGATGCCGGAGTCGACGCGACCTGAATTGCTACGGCCGCTCACTACGCACCATGTGGCGCGTCGGTTCCGAGCTAGGGAGGGAGAGAAGATCCGCCACATCCTCTATCCACACGAGAGTCTGAACGGGCACCGGCGTGTAAGCGATCTCTCGTTGTACCCGAAAGCGCGGGCATACCTTGAGACGCACCGCGATATACTCGAAGCGCGAACCTACGTTATCGAAGGCGGCCGCCGGTGGTACGAAATCTGGGTACCACATGACCCCTCAAGCTGGGATGCTCCAAAACTGGTATTTCGCGACATTTCGGAAATGCCCATATTTTGGCTTGATCTCGAAGGTAATGTCATCAATGGTGACTGCTATTGGCTACGGTGTGAAAGGCCAGAGGATATCGAGCTATTGTGGCTAGCTGCCGCAGTAGCCAACTCCACTTTTATTGAATCATTCTACGACCACAGCTTCAACAATAAGCTTTATGCTGGCCGACGCCGTTACATCACCCAATATGTTGAGCGTTTCCCGCTCCCCGATCCGACCTTGCCGGGCAGCCGAGTCATAATTGGCATGGCAAAGCAGATTTACGACGCGATTGGCAGCAGCGAGGCAGACGCTATTGCCGTGGAGCTAGATAAGTTGGTCTGGAAAGCCTTCGGCGTTCTCGCCAAAGAAGTTGCTAGGTAGCGGAACTTGTAGTTTCCTGTTGAGCACCTTGCCCTGAAATTGTACAAAACGGGTAAAGAAGGCCTCCCCTGTAGTTACGAATAGGTGAGTCAAAGTTACGAGTCCACCAGTTGTATTCCCGTAAAATACAGCATAGCGCACGTCGCAATGCCTTACTTGCTGGCCCGCAATCTGCGGTACGTCAAGCAATTCGGTACTCGATGGTAATACCAAGCCCAGGTCAATTGTGGGACTCGTCTGTAGTTTTACCTCCACGAGCTGGTGCCGCACATCGGGGAACCGCCCGTCGTCTTGATATTCCGCATAGCCAAGGGCCGAACACACCATGCAGTGCAATCTACCCCCCCGGTTACGCTCTTGATCGTAACCTGTATCTGGGAAAGTTGCACCAATCAATCGTGATAGACGATCGTAGATCACCGCGATAGGCAAGAGTGCACCAGCCGTCGGGTAACTAACTGGCGTAGCGACTTGCCGGAGGTCCGTGTCAGAAACAACAAAAGGCCGGAGTAGACTAGTATCCTCGGGCGCAATCAGCTCGGTCTTCGCTGTCCCTATAACGCAGCGCGCTTGGTATTTTTGTGTCAGCGTTCCAGTAGTATCCAACTGGGCCAATGTATCGCCAGTAACTACCCTGACCCTGGTAACTACATAATCTGCGGAAGGCCGAATTAGTACATAGCGGCGCGTCGGCGATAGCTCCTCGTTCCATACCTGCAGGTTGTTCGACTTCTGCACATAGGTGTCGAATAACTGGCCAGGAAAACGTGGCTGACATTTTCGGAACGAGCGTGGTACCGGGTAGCCGAGAACCCGGCAAACCTCTTCCTTGGCGACCTTTGATCGCGTACGCAACGGAAGGTCGCCAAGAGACATTCCCCGCAGCCCAGCGTCAAGGATGCGCTCGAGGTCGGGGGTAGGAATCCAGAGCGCAGGGTCGCCAATTGCGATTGGATCGTAAATCGTGAGACCAGCGGAGCGGATGTTTGCGACATAAGTAGTGGATAGAGTGGGCTTATCTCTCATGCTTTTGTGTTCTCCTGGCCAGAAGCTGGGGGACTGAAATACCAATTACAGCTGCGAACACTTCTAGGGTGCTGAGCGTCACATTCCGCTCTCCACGCTCGACAGAACCAATGTATGTGCGATGTAGCCCACACATGTCCGCGAACTTTTCTTGCGATAGGTCGTTCGCCTCGCGGAAAGCGCGGATATTGGCGGCTAGGGCGGCCGTCAGGGAGGAGCTTGGCTTACGAAGTGCCTTGTTTTTATCCACTGGCGCGTGATAATGCGTATTTTATCGTGCACCAGTGTCCCTAAATGATGCCTCTGAATCTACAGACAGTAAGTAGCATAAGGGCTACAATCATTGCAGTTACGGCCATACCCTTTAGGTCGTCGAGCGGTATACTGGTCGGGGTGAGCTGAGGAACCGGGACGTGGTCATAGTCAAGCTTGCAGGGGGCGTATGCCTTATATGAAGAACACGTTAAAAACCGTCATTCATTGGTTTCGTGGCCCTCTGCCCTATATCGCGGTCAGTGTAGCCTTTGTGTTCAGTCTTCTGTGGCTGTGGAAATCTCTATCTCTTGCCGTAAACTTCCTGGTGGCAGGTGGTACCCTCGGCATGGCCTATTTTTCTTTCATGCTTAACCGGCAAACGGTACAGACCGAGCGCCGGCGCATAAAACCCCTTTGCCACTGTACCCCGACCGCGACACGGGCGCGCTTACCGCAAAGGGGAGTAGCACCCAAGGCGTTTTTTTACCAGCAAAGGGACGGCAAGGAAATTGACGACAGGGGTTCTGATATCCCTTTAAGTTTTAGTGTGCATATAGTCAATAGTGGTGTTGGCCCGGCATGTGGAGTGAGCCTCTGCCTCGGTTCGTCGCGCCAAGGCATCCTCTGGACGGCGCGTGTATCCGTAGCAGCAGTGATCGCCGCTGGTACCGCCATGGAGTTTTATTACTCATTCTCAGATACAGATATCCCTTGCTCCGAGATACGTAAGTGGTCTAGTGGCGAACCCAGCCCGTTACGAGGTCACATCCAGGACCTGTATGGCAATGTTGACACCATCCACCTTCAGTATACTGATATTGAAGGGAACGTTTATCATTCGTCGCTCTGCTGCCTAACGGATGCCGTATCCATACAGGCCCCGGATGCCGAGAAATTCCGCTCCACCACCCCTATGACTACCTTCGCCGACGGCCCCGTAGCCGCTCCCCCGTGGTACCGGTATGAAATGCCGCCGGGCGCATGGCAAGCGATAAATCCAGAGGCTCTGACTCGAGGATTCCCTTATTCCCTGTGAGGGCCATTGGGGACCCTTGTGTGGCCAGACTCTCGGCCAGCCGTAACAACCCCCTCGCAAGGTAATACGAGGGCCCCGCCATCTCATCCTCCAGTCCCTCTACGGCCTTTCGGAAATAGTGTACGGCGTCGGGCTCAGGTTCGTCTTTGCTCATGGCATTCTCTCTTCCCGGCTTTTTGCAAGGGGTCCATCGTAGCGTGGACGGTAACTTGAGAGAACCCGCGAAATGACGAGTATGCCCCTGCAATCCCAAGAGGCGCGGACGCATGGTAGACTTCTTTTAATAATCTCGGGACGATATCGTATGCTGACTCGTAACGGGTTGAATTGGGGGCTTTTGATAGCCGAGGTCCTGACGGCCGCAGGGACGATCAGCCTTGCCTTTGCTACCTTCTGGATGGCAAAAAAGACGCGGGAGCTCGCAGATCAATCTGACCGTCATCACCTAGAGGATCTGATGCCAGTTTGTGAATTTTGTGTTTCTCCGAATAGGCCAAGGCCCGTGGTGGAATCGCGGCAAGACCGTGAATCGTACCCCCCGTCGTTTTTTGAGATCCGCGCGCCTGACAATAACTCGCAAGGTCCCGTGATGATACAGAACATAGGCATGGGTCCAGCCCTTAACGTGAAAGTGGTCGTTTGCCTGTTCAATTTTCCCAGCACCCCCTTCTCCGTATTCGTCGACGACCTGCGTCCGGGTACCGCCTGCCAAGTCCCCCGCATTTAGGCACATGTGGGCCAGACGCCCCGATTCGATCATGCAGGCCTTTGAGAGGGTCTGTCGCCTTGCGTCCTTCGGAAAAGCCGCCGACATCAAGCGCCCGGCCTTCCACGATTCGCGGCACGAAACGACCTCACGGCTGTTTGAGGAGGGGTTGAACCCTATGGAGGTGGCGGCGATTACAGGACACAAGACCCTGCAGATGCTGAAACGCTACACGTATCTGCGGGCTGAGGATCTGGTGAGGAAACTGGATTAACTCTATTTTGAGTTTTTAACGGAGCCACGGCGCGTATTGTTATCCAGAGTGGAAGTCATTCTGGAGAAGGGCGGATAGTTGCTCCGCAAACGTATGGTGCTTCCCGATCTGAATGTCATCATGCTTAGTATTGCGGCCATCGCCTGTACGTGATGTACGTAGAGGTTAGCCAGCCAATGCCAACACCAAACCAGTTCAATGTAACGAGCGTTTGCGGATCGAGATTCATAGTTCTTGCGATGCCCGACGCCGGCGCTCGGCCGCGGCGAGCCGAGCAAAGCGAGTCGGTCGGCTGGAGCGCGTTGTTAGAGCGCATTTGTGC
>JAJYPQ010000235.1 GCA_021795255.1 Pseudomonadota bacterium | reverse complement strand
TCCGATCTCGGAGTTTCGCGATGAGCATCGTAGGAGAGCGGAAAAGGCGCGCCTTATGATGGAGATTAAAAATTTAGGGAGTGGGGTCGCAAGAGAGATCGTCTTGCTAGAGGCATTGACAAAAGACGATGTGAAACACACGCATCGCCGTTATTTTGAAGAATTGAGCGAACTGACTTCTTGTTCAAAAAACGCTTTCACTGATGTGGCGTAAGGGCGAGTTCGTTCAAGTAATAAGACGATGACGCGTAGTGCTGTCCACTAAGGAGTTATGTTCCGGTTAGCTGTTAAGCAACTTTCTCTTACACGCCTCTTGACCGATTTCTCCTTCAGATTTTGATGGCTGCGTAGAAAGGTGTCGAACACAGGAACTTGTCTTGTGGAATGTAGCGGTCGCCGCGATGGGCAGTGAGGCATGGCACGCCTACACTCGGCTCCCACGTCCGCTGCGCGCCAGGGAAAGCGAAGCGGGGGCGCGTAGTCCGCGGGAGGCGTAGGTCCTTGCAGGTGGCCGCAGGCCACCTGCAAGGACATCGACACGCCGTCCAGTCATTGTGGGCGAGCCTCTTGTGCGCCAGAAAAGCGCACGGCTCGCCCGCAGGACGGCCGCGGCATCTCGTAGCGGAGCGGAGAGATCATGAGTTGCGCCGAGATCGAGGGCGCGAGGGCGACTGGGAGGTCCCGGTCGCGCATACCGAGAGCCGGCGCACGCTTGAACTTTGTCATCGATAAGCACGATCTGCCGTCAGTCGTCTTCGTCCCGGGTGCTGCTCGCCAAAAGATCCGCGTAATAGAAAGGAGTGACGAGGGGATATACGCCTTTGGAAGTCCGGCGCTCAGGGCTGCGTTAGAGGTGGCTCAGGATGTCCCGGATTCGAGGGAAGCGCGGGCGCCAGGCAAGAAGTTCGCGCCCCCGGGTGCAATCGAGGACGAGCGGCCGATCGAGGCCCGCGCTCCAGGCCGGGTCGGGTCCGATCCCGAGGTATTGGAATGCGAAGCGAGCAGAGGCTTGCGCCAGGGCCGGGTTCAGCCCGACTACGAATTTGTGTCGCAGCCTTTGCATCCCCTCAAAGGACAGGTGGTCTACGCTTGCCAGATTGATAGCGCCCGTAGCGCCACAAAAAAGCCCCGCTTGAATCGCCGCGACCACATCGAGTTCGTGCACCAATTGCAGGACAGGAGCCGGTGGCGGGAGCTTCGGGTAGAACGGCAGACGCAAAAGCCCGCGAAGAAAGGGTTGGGCATGAGGACCGAGAATGATGTGCGGGCGTAGACGCAGGCCTATGAGTCCGCAGGCCTCGGCCGCCATCAGCTGGGCCTCGACTTCGGCCTTGTCTTGCGCGTAGGCGAAGCCCGCCAGGGGTTGGAGGGGTGAAGATTCGGTGAGTGGGTAGGCGCTCGTCCCGTACACGGACGCACTTGAAAGATGGATGAGTTTGGCGCCGGGCCGCAGCGCGCCGAGGATCGTGTTTATGCCCCCAAGGTTAATGGCTTTGGCAAGGGTTCGATTGCGGCGTTCGCGTCCAAGTTGGCTTTCTATGACGACGAAGGCCATGTGAATGACCGCATCGACCGCCTTGACAGCCTCGGCCAGCGCCGGGTCGCGTATATCGCCCTTGATCGTACGCAGTCGGGGATGGTCATAGGGGAGGGCGCGTTGGTCGTGAGCGATGATCTCGGTTATACGCGTATCGGCCAGGAGCACGGGCAGCAGGACCCGGCCGAGGCACCCCGCCGCCCCGGTGATTAGGACGCGCACGGGCGAAAGGCCGGCAAGACGTGTTCGCTCAAGACCCGCAGGGATTGCTGGGTAAGCGCTGTGGCGCCGGCACCGGCGCCGACTGCGCACAACAGATGATCGACGCCGGCATCACGGTAGCGAGTCAGTTTCGTTCGGCAGTGTTCCGGATCCCCGGCCACGACTAGGCCTAGGCGTTCCAGAATCGGGAGATTGATCGTGCCCTTGAGAAGCGGGGCGAGGCTTCCGAACTTTTTATAGTACTCATAGCCTCCTTGGAGCTCCGTCAGGATAGGTGTCGTCAGGCGCAAAAGCTCGCGGTAGAACCAGGTGATATTGGTTCTGGCGCAGGCCCGGGCCGCTGCATGATCGTCGAGACAAAAGATCCCGAGCGTCATCCCGACCCGCGCCCTGGATCGCGCCGACTCGATCCCATGGTGACGCGCAAAGGCCGTGCGATAGCGGCGGATATCTTCTTTGATCATAAACCACGGTTTGAAGGGCCCGGCGAGAACGCCTACCCCCAGGCGCGCGGCGAGCTCGAAGCTGTCGGGGCTCACGGCCGCCATCCATAAGGGCGGATGCGGCCTTTGAAGAACCCGGGGCCGAACCGCAATGTCCGCGAAGTCGAAGTGCCGACCGTGAAAACTGATCGGTTCCGATTCTCCAAAGGCCAGCAATAGCACTTCCAAGGCCTCAGCGACGAGGCTACGGCTATCTTCGGTACGGATGCCGAAGGCCGCGTACTCCTTTGGCGAAAAGCCGCGCCCAAACCCCAACTCTAGGCGTCCTCCCGAGAGAATATCCAAGGTCGCGGCGCGTTCTGCGACTTGTAGGGGATGGTGATAAGGGAGCGGTACGATCGCTTGTCCCAAGCGGATGCGGCGCGTCCTTTGGGCGGCAGCTGCCAGAAAGAGATCGGGCGCTGAGCTGTGGCCGTATTCGGGCATAAAGTGGTGTTCACTAAGCCATACGGTATGGAAGCCCAAGTGGTCCGCCAAAGCGATTTCGTCCAAGGTCTCTTCGTACACCTGCCGCTCGCTGCGCCCGGCGAAATCCGGCACCGCCAACTCGTAAAATAGGTCGAACTCCATCACAGGTATCCCCGGCCGGTGTGCACAACGCTCTGCAGCATTGTAGTGCCTCAGGTTGCGGGGGTCGACGTGTCAGCATAAGAAGCGCCAGAATGAACCGCTCTCCACTTTGGCCCTGTTCGGGCCCCTTCGCTTGCAAGGTCGGTGACTCTCCAAAACACAAGCACCGCCCAGGTGCGGGCGGCGCTTGCATGCGTGATTAGCCCTTGAGATTACTGCAAGCGCTTACGTCTTTTATCCGGTTTTCAATTGAGGCCCCCGGCCGGGATCGCCTGGACTGAACAGGCCCCTGTGGGGTACTGGCCGATCAGCTTGTATCCGGCACCGGTCAAAGGGTTGCTAAAGGCGGGAATAGCAAGCGCCTGGATGCTGCCGTTGGTGGAGCTCGAACCCGTACAGTTATCGAGAACGTAGAGGGCCTCGCCGTTGGCACTGATGGCAAGCCCATAGGCGTTATTGAAGTTCCCGGTGATCACAGTCGGTGTCCAGCTCCACTGTCCTCCCGCCGATAAGGGCTCAGTACGGGTAAAGACATCGAGCGCTCCATTTTGCGTAGCAACATAGAGTCTCCGGCCCTTTGGGCCTATCGCCAGGCCGAGCGGTTTTAAGGCCGTGGTGGCGAGATCCGATTGGCCGGCATTGGGAGTCAAGGTGCCGTTTGTGGCATTGATCGTAAAGAGCGAGACGGCACCTGCCGTTTGCGATCCGCCATTGCCATTATCCGAGACGTAGAGGTGGCGCCCGGCCGGGCCCACCACGATCGTCCAGGGGTTGGTGCTTGTCGGAGCGGTCCCCGCCAGCGTGAGGGTCCCGTGATTGGGGTCTATGGCAAAGGCATCGACGAGACTGCCAGCGAATTCCGATGAATAGAGGAATCGTCCGGTGGGGTCGATCGCCAAGAGCATGGGGTAGGCACCTGAGACGTCGGTACTAAATCCGCTCGTAAAAGCGCTCGGTACCCCTTGATTGAGATTGTAACCGTCGATGGTGCCGGGACAATTCCCTCCGCCGTTTGTGTAACAGCTGTTGGCTACGTAGAGATAACGATCCGAGGGATCGACGGCGACCCCCATGGGGCTTAAACCGGCCGGAATCGAACTGGGAGTCCCGAGCGCCCCGTTGGGAGCGAGCATCCCGAAGGTGGTGATGTCCCCTTGACCCGCCTGCGCCCAATCCGAGGCGTACAGGTGTTGCCCGGTGGACCCGATCGCGGCGGCGCTCGGCCCCATGTCGGCTGGATTCGAGCAGGAGTTGCAAGTCGTGGCGAGGGCTGGTGTCCCCAGGGCCCCGTTCGTGGCCGCCGGGTAGGCCGCGATCGAAGTCGTCGATTGGTCGACTACATAGAGGGTCTGTGCCTGCAGCGTGACGGTGACTGCGAGACTTACAGGCGCACGCGGCGGAACCCGCGTCCGTAAGGCTGAGTTCAGAACCGAAGAGGTACCACTCGCGGTGGGCGTTGTGTAGGCGAAGACATCGTCACGTGTAGCGTTAGTCACAAAGACATAACGGCCGTTCGGGGACGCACTGATGCCGGCGGCGGTCCCAGTGCCTGTGACCGGATCCGTGGGTGACGCGGCGATCTCCCCGCCTGTGATCGGATAGTAAACTACCTCGGTGCCACTTGAGGTGTTGCCGGCGACCGCCACCGTGTTCGCGGCAACGGTAATGCCGGTGGGTGTAAAACCGCTTGGTAAGGCCGCGCTTCCCAGCGCTGTCAGGCCGCTCCCAGAAGGAGCGTAGGCATGCACGGAGGTGGTGGTCACGGCGTAGAGATTGCCCGCGGCATCCGTGGCAGCACCCACTATCGTGTTAGTCACGGTCGTTACCGGTCCTTGTGTGAGCGTGCCGTTGGCGCTCACGCTATAGGGGACGAGGCCGTTGGCCTCCAGCCCGTATAGGGTGCCGTTGGCGCCGGCCACCGCGCTTGTAAGGGCCGGCGTATTTGTGGCGCTCGCTGCGGTGATCTGGCCATTACTTCCGATCGCGAATATGGCAATGGTGTTGTTGTTGGTGTTGACGGCGTACAGAAATCCGCCGACGACCGCAAGCGAGCTTAAGCCACCCGCGCCTCCTGTGACGGCAGGGCCCAGGCTAACAAGTTTGTTGGTCGCCGACTGCCAACCGTAGGCGGATATCGTTCCGCTCGCGCTATTAGCGACATATACGTATTGGCCGCCACTCACAGCGATTGCCCCTGGTGTTTGTCCCGTTTGTACATAGCCGCGATCGACAAGCGCCCCGGTCCACGGGTTACGTAGGTATATGCCTAAGCTGTGGGTCCCGGATGGTATGAGGAGCAGTGTGGTTTGCGTCGAGGTGCTGGGACCAAAGGCCGATGGGCTCCCGGAGCCGCCGGGCGGTGTCTGCGAGGTCGTTTGGTTGGGGTTTGAGGTGCTAGATCCACCGGAGCCTCCCTGACAGCCGCCGAGAATGGCGCAGGCTAGGAGTGCGCCGACGATGCGTTTTGTTCTGTCCATAAATTTCATCTTCCTTGATGAGGTTGGTCCGCGGACCGTGCTGTGCAGTTTGCGGCTGCAGGCTCAGGCATACATCGGACAGAAGCCGGAGTTGACGAGCTCATGTATTCTATTTCGATAGAAATATGTGAGCCGCTAGCGGGCCCATCAAGGGCGCAAGGGATGTCTTCGTTCGGTTGTTGCCGCACACGGCCTGTTTCGCGGCGTAGAACGGATTCATGCCCGCGACTGCCGGGCCGCGGTGCGGGGGATGATGTCGTAAAATATCGCAAGCGCGGCGGGTTCAGCCGAGGCGGGTCCCGGTAGCGGCCGCTTGTCGTCCGCGTTACCATGCCGCGATGACCGCTGATACCCCTCCCGTGCTCATGGGCGCGCGCGATTACACCCACTCAAGTTGGCGGACCGAGCTTTATCCGACGGACTTGCCACCGGAGTGGCGATTTATGTTTTACAGTCATCGCTATCCGGGAATTCTGCTATCGGCGCGGGCCTGGGGCATCAAGCGTGAGCGCCTATCTTTGTGGGAGAATGAGGCGCCGCCCGCGTTTCGGATTGTTCTTGAGATCCCGGATCGGCGTGTGGAGCAATTTTTGGCACTCGGGCCTCTGCAAAGACCACTCATAGCCGGCTGTGTCGTCCGCGTGGCGCGGCGAATTGGACCTTTGATGGCGGGGCTCGAGGCCCTGGCTCGTGTCCTCCCGGTCGCCGTTGACACGCGCATTCCGGTTGGAGATTTGGCCGCTGCGCTTGCGGAAATCGGGGTGGGCTTATGCGGGCGACCGGCGGACGGGAGCGCTCCGAGTGGTCCGTTCGCGGTCAGCCTCATCGGCAAGGGGGATCGGGTCCTGTTGGGACGAGCGCTCACGGCGCTTTTGGCGGTCCCGGCGCCTAAGGGCCGGGCGCTGTTTTTTTGCGAACCCCATACTGCCATTCGTTCTTTGGAGGAGGCGCAATGGCTTGCGAGCCTCCTTGGCGAAAAACCCTAAAATGCAAGACCTTTATTAAAAGAGGAGACTGAGGCCCGCATAAAGACCAACGCCCGAGACGTTGACGTGGGTTCCGTAAATGACGCCTCCGGGGACGTAGAGCCCGCGGAGTTCGGTGTAAAAGCCTATGCTGTGGGCCCACTCGAATTCGACGCCGCCGTCGACCTCAAAGGCCGGTCCTATTCCGGTATGACCACTGATTCCCGAGAGGGATGTGTCGGCAAGCCCCGCG
>JAJYPQ010000234.1 GCA_021795255.1 Pseudomonadota bacterium | reverse complement strand
CGACGCCTGTCGGTCCGCCCCCTACGACCGCAAACTCAAGAGGAGCGGCCTGCCCGTTTGGGGCTTCCATCGCTGCCCGTTCTATGGCTTCCAGTATTTCGGTACGCAGCTGAAGACTCATCGTGAGTCCCTTCATGTCCCGGGCATGACAGGCAAGCTCACTATTGCCAAAGAAATTGGTCGTGCTGCCTGTCGCAAGAACGAGATAATCGTAAACAAAGGAATCGGTTCCCGTAGTCAGGGAGCGGTGGGCGAGATCGATGTCGGTGATTTCGTTTAGGATGACCCGCACGTTGGGCCATTTCCGGGCACAGAAGCGTAGCGGGACTGCAATCGTCTCCGGGTCGAGCAAGCCCGTTGCCACCTGATAGAGCAGTGGTTGGAACAAGTGATAGTTTTTTTGATCGATCCAGAGGACATCGACTGGCTGGCAAGCCAATTGTGTGACAGCCGCAAGCCCTGCGAAGCCGCCGCCCGCGACGATGATCCGCGTCCGCGTCGAGGTCTCGTTTTTATGAAAGGAGCTAACGGCGAGTTCTCCTCTTTACAGGGGGTTGGATAGGGAAATCGGTGGCGTCGAGTGCTATGCGAGGCTAAAGTGTACTGGTCTTTGTGTACGCCGCGCAAACGTCTTTTGGATGTCGTATCTTTTGGGGGATCGGTTGGGCTCTGAAGCAGCCATTGGTCGCCTCGTCGAAGCGACCAATGTTCGTTAGGGGCGCCGTACGACACCGAGCAGGTGTCCCGTCTTTCTATCCGTGACTGGTAGTTCGCCTGTCGGGTCGGCCAGTAGGCGCGCGTTGATCGTGGCGCGAGCCAAGGAGAGATCAAGCGGTTCTATAGGTTCTACGAGGTCGCCTGCTGCGGCTGTCGCCAGGACCGGAGCAAGGGGTGGTGGACAAAGGGTACTCTCGATCCGAATACAACAGACCAGTTCCGCGTTTTCGTTCAGGACGTAGAGAGGGCGGGATTGACCGGAATGCGTGGCGAGCAGGCGCTCCAGAACTTCAGCATAATTGGCTGAGATAGAAACCGTAACAAAATCCTGAGATAGAGGGTCGGCGACAATATCCTTGCCCTGAGGCGGCGTAGGCTGCAGTTTGCGTCCCTTATGGGTGCTGCCGGAATAGACGGATCGTCTGTCGATGATCCGCGCAGTTAGAGAGGCACCGGCCACGCTAACGAGAATGGGGACCATGATCGTTGTGACATGATGAGTAAGTTCAAGTACGAGAACGATGGCCGCCAAAGGGGCTTGCATGGTCGCAGCCAGAACCGCAGCGCCCCCTAATACAGCATAGCTCCCGGGCGTGGCTCCTGGCCAAAATACGGACCAAATATCCCCGCCCATGCCGCCGAGAAGTGCGCCAAATGTGAGACTCGGGGTAAACAACCCCCCAGGAGCACCGCTCGCGACGCAGGCCGAGGTCGCGAGCGGCTTCAACAGGACCAGGATAGCGAGCAATGGCAAACCGATACGATCAAGGAGGGTGAGCTGCGTTACCCCCTTTCCATTGCCTAGCAATTGGGGAAATTTTATCGAAGCAAGACCCAATACTACGAAAACAAATAGTGGTGCCGCCATCGCTATTCCGCGACGGGGCCGCACCCCCTCGGCGCGAAGAATGAGTTTGACAAAAAGCGTAGAGGCAAACCCGGCTATCGGCCCGAAAACTATTGCAAAAAGGATTTGGGAGGTGCTGATGGCGTATGTGGGAATAAGATAAGTCGGTTCTGCTGGCAGAAACAGCCAGGACACGGCGGTTGCAATAAAGGAGGTTGCAAGCGCAGGCGGAATGAGAGGCAGTGTCACTGAACCGAGTAACACCTCCAGCGCAAAAAGCGCTCCTCCAAGAGGCACGTTATAGACAGCACCCATACCAGCACCGGCGCCACAGGCGACAAGTAGACGCGTTTCAGCCGACGACAAATCGGCCCACCGCGAAAGTCGGCTGGCGATTGCGGCCCCCGTTTCCTTTGGGGCCGCTTCGCGCCCAAGCGAGGCCCCCATGCCCACGATCACCACCGAAAGAACGGCTTGGATTATCGTTTTTGTACTTGCAATCTTCCCAGATCGGAACCAGATGGCATCGTCTACTTTGCCCACGCGGCCTCCGGGCGCGTGTTTTAACAGCCAGACGCCTACGGCCGCTATGACCCCTGCGAGGGAGACTATGATAACTCGACGTAGACCGCTTGCTCGTTCCACCGCGGATTGGAAATCTCCTGTACGGTAGGAATAGCAGAGATGCTGTATTCCGTGCATGATCAACATGAGGAGGCCGGCACCCACGCCGGTACCCGCACCGGTCAGTACGACGATGAACCAGAATCGACAGGAAAAATTGAATGGCGGGTGGCTTGAGGAGTCGTTTGGCTGTGGTGAAGGAAAATTCATCGTGTTTGCCCTTGGTCAGATGTTCCAGTATCGCTGATTGTCTCGGGGTGGGTGAGATACTCGCGGGTATGGGGTGAGACAAGAAGTGTTCTTTTTCACGGAAATGGCCCGCTCGGAGACCCAGAGCAAGCACCATAGGCCGTGTGAACGGAGAAAGGAAATAGCTGTCCTACTTCGTGGCAAACGACTGATTAAGAGGACGAAGTGGCCTTTGCCCTGGTGATTTTTCTTGATCCTGCTCCGAGGCCCGCTTCCATTAGAGTAAGGTGATGTCACGCGCGGGCTCTTTAGGGCCATTTCAGGGGCTATCCTTCTCATGAGGCGATATTTAATCGCCGGGTGCCACGTTCGCTGCCTTTTGTCCTTGCAGCGGTGAGAGTCAGAGCGGATTGGCGGTCGATCTCTAGGAGTTCATGAAGGCCGGATGAGACCGGTAGGGCGGCTGGTCGCTATCCCGCGCTTTGTGTTTAGGGCGGGGCATTCTGACATGATAATTTTTGAGGAATATTAAGAAGATGCCAACGAGTTTGACTGAAGGGGGTTCGGCTCCTATTTCTGTTGTTTCCTATCCGACCTGGACTACGGCCGCCAAGGATGCGGTGGGTTGTAGTCTTGGCTCTTCCCGCCTCTGGTTTACTTGCGCGCAGGGGATTGTCAGCGAGGTCTATTATCCGCGCATCGATATCCCTCAAATTAAGGACATCGGGTTTATCGTAGCCGATGACAAGGGCTTCTGGGTCGAAGTTCGGCGCCTCAACTCTTATGCGGTCCAGTGGGAGGATGGGGTTGTTCCCGCCGTGACTATTACTCACCGCCATCCCCGTTTTAGCCTTGTCTTACGCATCTGTACGGACCCCGCGCGGGACGTCCTGCTCGTAAATTATGAGATCTCGGGCGATGCCGGTCTGCAACTGTACGTGTTAGCGGTTCCTCGACCAGGGGGAGGCCTATCCCAGACGATGGCCTACGCCAGCGAATGGGAGGGCCATACGGTGCTGTGGGCCGAACAGAACCCTTATGGCATGGCCATACTCGCCTGCGATCATAACCGACAGATTGGATTCGGTAAACGCTCGGTTGGGGCGGTTGGCGAAAGCGATCTGTGGCAGGATTTTAATCGCATGGGTCGGTTGACGACATCCTATACCAAGGCGGGCCCTGGTTACGTGGCGCTGGGAGGTGAATTGATCGGCCATAGCGGGACGATGGCCGTGGGATTTGGCTCGAGCAAGGAGGCCGCGGCGACCTTGGCGCTGGGAGCTTTAATGGAGGGTTTCACGTCCCTCTGGAACCGTTATTGTGCTCAGTGGCGGGCTTGGCAGGCGACGATCCCAGGGCTTGCCCAAGACGCCCACGCATCTCCTCAAGGGGCGCTTTTCGCGCTGTCCGCCACAGTGATTAAGGTCCATATGGATAAAACCTTTCCGGGGGCGCTTGTTGCGAGCCTCTCCATCCCCTGGGGGAATGTAAGTCAAAGCCGGGCCGGTTACCATCTCGTGTGGTCGCGCGACCTGGTTGAGACAGCAGGCGCCATGGTGGCCCTTGAGGCTCTAACCGAGGCTCGCGAGGTCCTTCTCTATCTTATGGCGACCCAGAAAACGGATGGTCATTGGTTACAGAATCAGTGGCTGGGAGGCAAGCCCTTTTGGCAGGGTGTCCAGTTGGACGAGACGGGCTTTCCGGTCCTGTTGGCCGCTCTTCTTGCCGACAAAAACGCCTTAGGTGATATCTCTGTGACTCGTATGGTCCGCCAAGCGCTGACGTTTATCGTCACCAACGGGCCGGCCACGGAGCAGGATCGCTGGGAAGAGGATGGGGGCATCAACACCTTTACGCTCGCTATTGCTATCGCAGCCCTTGTCGAGGGTGCCCAGTTTTTGCAAGGGCGAGAGCGGGATTGCGCCCTTATGGTCGCGGATTACTGGAATAGTCGGATCGAAGATTGGACCTATGTGCGTGCAACTAAGACCGCTTTACGGATAGGGGTGGATGGTTATTACATCCGCATGGCGCCTCCCGATGTAGAGGTTCGGCAAGATGCCGGCGCAGAACCGCTGATCATAAAGAATCGCGGCCACCTTTTGGCCATGGAGGCAGACGAACAAATTGCGACAGACTTTTTACAGCTATGCAGGTTTGGTCTTCGGAATGCTGACGATCCGCATATTGTTACGAGTGTTCGCGCCGCGGATGCCTTGTTAAAAGTGGACACCCCGCACGGTCCGGTGTGGCATCGCTACAATGGGGATGGTTATGGCGAACATCCAGACGGAGCGCCGTTCGATGGCTGGGGCCGCGGCCGCGGTTGGCCACTTTTAACCGGGGAACGCGGACACTATGAACTCCTCGCGGCTCGGGAGACAACGACTTATTTGAAGGCCATGGAGGCAATGACAGGGACAGGTGGGATGCTGCCGGAACAAGTATGGGACGACGCTGCCATCCCGCAACGGAACCTGTTTCCTGGGTGCCCGACCGGCTCGGCCATGCCTTTGGTTTGGACTCATAGCGAATTTATCAAGTTGGTCTTGAGTGTTGCGAAAGGCGCGCCCGTGGATAGGCCAATGGCTGTATGGAAGCGTTATGCTGGGAAGCGCCCCAGTCCCAGGTTTCAGATTTGGCGTTTTCAGCAGCCGATTACGTCCCTGGACCCCAATAAAGATCTGTTTTTCCTTGTTGGAGCTGAGGCGCGTCTACATTTCGGCCACGATCAATGGCAGGACGTGAAGGATCTGATAACGGAGGACTGGGGCCTTGCGCACGTTGCTATTCTTAAGGCCAAAACCTTCATTAGTATGTCCCGTCTCGACTTTACTTTTTTCTGGTTGGACGAGAAACGTTGGGAAGGGCGAGATTTTCACATGGATATAGACGTTCACAAGGAGATAACATGATATCTATCGATTTGTCGGGAAAGCGGGCGTTGGTGACGGGGTCGAGCTCGGGACTGGGTGCGGCCATGGCCCTTATGCTTGCCAAGGCGGGGGCGCACGTCGCCGTTCATTATCGCGAGGAGGCAAAGGCCGCTGAGAAAATCGTCCAACAGATCACGGCACTGGGGGGCGCGGCCCAAGCGTTTTCCGCCGACATCGGAGACGGGGCTGCCGTAAGCCAACTCTTCGCGGACGTCGATAAGGCATTGGGCGGCCTTGATATTTTGGTCAATAACGCCGGCATGGACGGGGCCCACGAGCTCTGTGAGGCAAGCGACCCCGAGCATTGGGAGCGAGTGATTGCCGTAGATCTTCTGGGCCCGTATCGCTGCGCGCGAGAGGCGCTTAAGCGGATGATTGGACAAAAGAGGGGTATGATATTAAACATTACCTCGGTACATGAGTTCATTCCCTGGGAGGGTTATAGCGCCTATACCTCGGCGAAGGCCGGCCTATCGATGTTGTCAAAGACCCTGGCGCAAGAGGCAGCCGAGCATAATATCCGAGTGCTGGCCCTGGCCCCGGGAGCGATTCGTACCCCCATTAATGCCTCCGTGTGGCAAGATCCGGTGTCTTTACAGGATCTCGACGACAAGATCGCGATGGGACGCTTAGGCGAGCCCGAGGAGATTGCCCAGGTAGTAGCCTTCTTGGTAAGCGATTTAGCGAGCTATATGACCGGCACCACGGTGTGCGTCGACGGCGGCATGCTCATTTATCCAAATTTTCGCCACGGGGGGTAGTGTCGGGCAAAGTCTGTGTCTAGGCCAGCGGCGCCGAGTCGGTATATAAGGTTTTACGCAAGGTCCGCGGCTCTCGGGGCATAGCCCGAGGCTAGAAAAAGGGGTGTAACGACAGGGGATTCGGACCCCGACTCGTGGTCGGTCAGGACTGGGCTGCTTGAGGGGGCCTGGCGGCTTCGAGTACTATGTCCGATGCCTATAGTGGGCCGTGTGCAGTTTAATAAAGAGGGGTGGCCGGCCCATGTCTGGCAGCGATCAACCAAGTCATGCAGTGGAGTTCTTTGAAGATGATGAGACTCTCTACCGATCTTTGACGACTTTTGCGCTTCCCGCGTTGATGCAAAACCGCGGAGTTTTGCTGGTGGTGACCGCAGAGCATGGTAGCTTCATCGAACATCACTTTAGCAAGAGAGGCCTTGATGTCCTGGGCCTTCAGGACCGTGGGCAGCTGCGTATAGTAG
>JAJYPQ010000233.1 GCA_021795255.1 Pseudomonadota bacterium | reverse complement strand
CAATCGGTCGATCGCCGTATGCCACCCTTCATAGTGGCCGCGGGTCCAGGAGTAGCCGTAGTGAAACCAGCAGTTTCCGGAGACCAGCCCCAGGGGACGAATGCCGTGGGAGCGCTGCGCGAGGAGGCCTGCGGGCGACGCCGTGCTCACCCACGGGCGCTTCCCGCTCATGGTTTCGGCCAGTCGGCTTTTGACGAATCCGGGCACGCTCCCGTGACTTAGCGCTTGCTCCCACTCCGCCTGCCGAGCCTGAACCGCGGCATCGTCCTGCGGGCCCTTTCCGAATCGACCGAATAGCGACATGGGCCTCCTTTAGGATGTCAGAAAGTCGTGCAGGATGCCGCGGGTGTTCTCCATGGTCCCAGACAAGGTGCGCAAGTCGTTCTCAAGGGATTGCAACCAGAGGTCAAGCGGGAGGGTCTCGTTTTTGACCACCACGCCCCGCACCTCGTGTTGGCGGCTCGTCTGGACGTGGGGGGTGTGCGCATCCAGTACATACCGACCGTTGTCGGTTTGTACGACAACGCCCGCGACATGTTTATTGGCCTTGAAAAGGCCTTCGCGTTTGCGGTCGACTTGCACACGCCCCGGCAAGGCCTGCTCAAGGCGAGTCGCTAAGGCCTCCAGAAACGCGTGAAGATCGGTTTCTGCGCGCCGGATCCAGGCGGCGTGGAGGTCGAAACTGTTGATCTCGTCCATGGTTTACCTCAAAACGGCCACCGCCTAGTTGACACCACTTGAGCGGCTATTGCAACGTGTGGGGCGCGACTGCTGCTTCGCTTCGCGCACGCCGTGGGCTGGAACCCGGGTGTTTTCACAAGCGGCCAACAGGTACACTCCCGGCATGGAATCCCCTTTGGTAAACGGCCTCAACGAGGCCCAGCTCGGGGCCGTGACCGCGTCTCCGGGCCCGGTTCGCGTGTTAGCCGGCGCCGGTAGCGGCAAAACACGGGTGCTCACCCAGCGTATCGCTTGGCTCGTCGAACAAGGCGTCTCTCCATTTGCCCTGATCGCGGTCACGTTTACCAACAAGGCCGCAGCCGAGATGCGCCGGCGCATCGAGCGCCTGTTGTCGCAATCGGTCTCGGGGCTCTGGATCGGGACGTTTCATGGGCTTTCGCACCGGTTTTTGCGCGCCCACTGGCGCGAGGCCGGGCTCCCCGAGGCCTTCCAAATTCTCGACAGCGACGACCAGCAGCGTCTGATCAAACGCCTTTTGCGGGCGCAAGGGTTGGACGAGGCGCGTTTTCCTCCGCGCCAAGTCCAGTCCTTCATTAACGGCCACAAGGACGCTGGGCGACGCGCCCATAAGATGGCCTTAAGCGCTGATCCTACGCAGCGCACCCTGCTTCAGGTTTATCAGGCCTATGAGCAGCTGTGCCGGGATCAAGGATTGGTCGATTTCGCCGAGCTTCTGCTGCGCCCGCTCGAGCTCATGCGCACGCAGGCGGCCTTGCGCGAGCATTACCAAAAGCGGTTTCAGCACACGTTGGTCGACGAGTTCCAGGATACCAACGCTGTTCAATACGAGTGGCTGAAGGCCTTCGGTTTCGGCGGGCACCTGTTCGTGGTCGGCGATGACGATCAGTCCATCTACGGCTGGCGCGGCGCCGAGATCGAGAACATCCTGCGGTTCGAGCGCGACTTCCCCGGTACGCGCACGATTCGTCTGGAGCAGAACTACCGTTCGACCGGGCGCATTCTCGGGGCCGCGAACGCTGTCATCGCGCACAACAACCAACGGCTCGGCAAGACCTTGTGGACTGCGGGGCGCGACGGACGACCAGTGGCCGTCTATGCCGCCTATAGCGGTATAGACGAGGCCCATTTCGTCGTGGAGCGCATCCGCCGCCTCTTGTCGGAAGACGCCAATCCGCGGGACATCGCGATTTTATATCGCTCCAATGCCCAATCACGTCTTTTCGAGGAACTTCTGGTGCGCGCGGCCATTCCCTATCGGGTGTACGGTGGCCTGCGCTTCTTCGATCGCACCGAGATCAAAGATGCCCTCGCCTATCTGCGGCTCTTGATGAACCGCCACGACGACACCGCCTTTGAGCGCATCGTCAACGTCCCAACCCGGGGCATAGGGGCGCGTACCGTGGAAGGCCTAAGAGCTAAGGCCAAGGGGGAGGGCTCATCCTTGTGGTCGGCTGCTCTGGGCTTGACGAGGGACGGGGGCATCAGCGGGAAATCGGGTACCGCGATGCGGGCGTTCGTGGCCCTGATCGAGCGTCTCGGCGCGGATACGGCGGGGTCTTCTTTGGATGTCGTAGTTGAGGCCATCATTAAGGAGACAGGGCTTCTCGAGTATTACCGGGAAGAGGGTCGCGAGCGGGGCGAGGCGCGCGGCGAAAACCTCGATGAGCTGGTCTCGGCGGCACGTTTTTTTGTCGCTGAAGACCATGAAGGGCAAGATGTCGTCGAGTTTTTGGCGCACGCGGCCCTTGAGTCCGGGGAGGGCCAAGCCGGCGAGGGCCAAGATTCGGTCCAGCTCATGACTCTGCATGCAGCCAAAGGCCTTGAATTCCCGATCGTTTTTTTGACGGGCCTAGAAGAAGGCTTATTTCCGCACGAGCGATCCCTTCATGACGAGGCGCGTCTCGAAGAAGAGCGGCGACTGTGTTATGTCGGGATCACGCGCGCGATGCGTGAATTGACCTTGAGTTACGCCGAGACGCGGCGCCTCCATGGTCAGGACCTCTACTGTGCGCCTTCCCGCTTTTTGACGGAAATCCCCGACGAGCTCTTGGAGCATGTCCGGCCGCGTATGCAGGCCGACTCGGGATTAGCCGCTGGTTTTTCAAGCCCGGCCAGGACCGGCCCCAAGATCGGCGGTCGGGTCGCGCACGCCACCTTCGGAGAAGGCGTGATCATCGATTGCGAAGGGCGCGGGGAACAGGCACGAGTCCAGGTCCGGTTCGAAACGGCAGGGGTGAAATGGCTGGTCTTGGCCTATGCCGGGCTCAAAATTCTTTAGAGGGATTGGAAACCCGCTGTTCGGACGCCTATAGTTTCAAAGTCACCTCAATCCGGAGCGAGCCGTGAATCCTTTAATCTTTACCAATAAGCGCGCCGGACTTCTGCCTTGGCGCGCGCTGGGCTTGATTGCCGTTCTGGTCTTTTTTGTGGCCATGAGCGTGACGCTCCTAAGCCTGGCCTGGCCGCACCTATGGGGCTTGTTCGTTCTACTCCAGGCTTTGGTGCTCGCGCCCTTGCTCTACGTTTTGGTGTGGCGCCCGTTCGCGAAGGCCGAGCCCTTGTCGGAGGCCCCGCCCCTGCCGGGGACCGGGCTTGTCGACGAGTTGACGCGCACGCTGAACCGACGCGGCATCACCTCAAGCCTTATCGAGGCCATGGCCCAGTCACAGCGCTACAGCACGCCGGTCTCGCTGGTCCGGATCAGCGTCGACCGTGTCGCGGAGTGGAAGGAGAGATTCGGAGACGAGGCCGAGGGCGCCATCCTCGAATCGGTAGCCGCGACCTTGGGCGAGGTGCTGCGGCTCCCGGACCGTCTGGGACGTTACCAGGATTGCGAGTTTCTCGTGGTTCTCCCCCAGACTCGCGTGGAGCAGGCCACTATGGTCGCCGAGCGTCTGCGGGACGCGGTCGTCGCTAATCCCATTCTGGTGTCGGGCGGGGAGGCCACGGTCACTCTGAGTGGCGGGGTGGCGGAGTTCGGCCGAGGCCAGGACCTGGAGCGCTTTTTGACTAATGCCTATGAGGCCTTGTGTCGAGCGCAAAAAGAGGGCGGCAACCGGGTCTGCTCTTTTAAACCCTTGCGTGCCAAGGGAGCCGCTTCTTCTTAAAGGGGTCGCAAGCCGCTCCTCCTGCTTCTCGTGTCCCGCGCGGTATCCTTATCGCTTTCCCGTAGGCCCTGTTGCCCGGCGTTGTCTTGGTGACGCATGCCACCTTCGATCATGCGGGCAATGGTTTTGAAGCCGCGACACGGGTGGTTCCGGAGGCCAGCCAAGTAATCTGGCCGGGTCGTTCGCAAAAAAGTCGAGCATCAGGAGGGAATCTGCTCATCGTTGCAGGCCCAGGGAAAGGACCTCGTCACTGTGGCGGCAGCGCCCCCCGTTGGCTATTCCCCGGGAGGGAATGGCTCGACGCCGCGCGAATTCTCAAGCTCGCACGTCATCGGGATTCGTCCATGGGTCTCGCAGCCCCTACCCTGGTCGCGTCCCAACGCGTCTTGTTGCAAGCGCTGAGTCAAAGGATTCGTGTGCCGTAGCGACGACAGCCGACCTGATAGGGCCGGCGGATCGGATCGCTCCCGATGCTCAAGACCCGCGTGGCTCCTTGGGCACAATCGTACCAAGATTCGGGTTCTGGGCGTCAAGGGCCGGAAAAGACCCGCCTTACCAGCGAGCCGCTGCGGACTGCGGTCTGTGTGCAGTTCTCCGCGTGCGTTGCCTCCCGGCCCTATAAGCAGCCCTCTTGCGTGTAGGCATCTCAATCCTGCGAAGCGCCAAGTTCAACGCCAGCCGCTGCACCGCGATGATAGGGCGAGGTAGTCCGTGTGGCGAACGTGGTGGGTGTCTCCGCAACACCTGGATCCAGCGCGAAAGTGCGAGACACCGGCCCTTCTTGTACTACAGGAATGCATCCTGGTAAGCCCTTGGAATAAACGAATATTATCGTTCCCAAAAAAATGAAACCGGGCTTGGCCCACAAATTCATCGACATTCGTCAAAGAAAATCGTTTGACATATATCAAACGTCCTTGTAATTTTGCGATAACTAGTAAACCGCAAACAGTATCCATAAGCCAAGGCTTCATGGGTCCTGAGATGTGGGGGCGACTCGAACGAAAAAGATTTTCGAGAATTCGAGCGCCGAGAGAGGGGTATGGGGGTAGCGACCGCAGGCCGGTAGGGGCGAGTGAATCTCGCCGCGGCCAGGGCGTGTGGTCGCGAGAGGGCCAAGCCGCGACCTGGCCCTTTTAAGTAGGGACGGCCCCAGCCTCCAGACCAGTCGCTCTGACGAGGCTTTCGGGCCTATGAATCCTCACGCGCAATCTGTTATTCACCCCTCGCCATTGGCGGTGCGTGAGGCCTTCTGCGGCCAGATTTTGGCCAGGCGCCCAGGTCTGCCGGACGCATGGCACTTGTGGGGACTCAAAGCGCACGGGCGAGCCGTATGGCTCGCCGCCCTCGGCCGGACCACCCCATGAGTCGCCCGCTGGCAGACATAGTGACCGAAGGCTGCGCCCTGCTCGCAGCGGGGCAGCTGAAAGCGCTTCAAGCCTTACTGCAGCCCTCTCTGGCTGGCGGCAGGGGACCCATCCCGTTATGGAAACTGCAGGCCGCGGCCCTGCGCGGGCAAAGGCAGTTCGAGGCCGCCCGCGCCATCCAGGAGATGATTGTCGCCACCCTCCCGGGGGATCTGCCCGCGCATTATGATCTGGCCGATACGCTTTTGACCTTGGGGGATTTTGAACACGGCTGGCGTGAGTACCGTTACCGCTACAGCCTGCCCCACACCCGGGCGCGGGAACGCAAGGTCCAACGCCCGCGCTGGGACGGCGAGGCCATCCCCGGCCACACCCTGCTGATTCATGATGAACAAGGCTTCGGGGACACCTTTCAGTTCATTCGCTGGATCCGGGCCGCGCAGCAACGCAGCCGCGCGCACGTGGTAGTCGAGGTCAACCCGGGTGCCTATCCGCTCATTAAGCGGGCGTATCCGGAATGCACCGTCATCCCCCAGGGCCAACTGCCCCCGCCCTTTGTGGCCCACTGCGAGCTGATGAGCCTACCGGCCGCGCTTGGCCTGCGGCTCACCGACCTCCCGGGGGACACCGCCTACCTGCAGGCGGACCCCGAGCGCCTCGCGCGCTGGCGCAAGCGGCTGGCCTCGCTCCCGCGCCCGCTCGTGGCCTTGGCCTGGGCGGGCCGCCCAGACCATCCGAATGACGCGAACCGCTCGCTGCCGCTTGCGGTCTTCGGAGCGCTCGGGGGGAGCAAAGCCTCGTTCCTGGCCCTTCAGAAGGGCCCGGCCGCAGCGCAGGAGGCCCCCCCGGTCTGACGGTGGTCCCGCTTGGGCCCGAGATCCAGGACTTTGAGGACACAGCGGCGATCGTGAGTCTCGTCGATCTCGTGATCTCGGTCGACTCCTCGCCCGCCCACCTGGCCGGCGCCTTGGGGCGCCCGGCCTGGGTGCTCTTGCCGTTCGTGGCCGAGTGGCGCTGGTTGCAAGACCGGGAGGACAGCCCTTGGTATCCGCGCCATCGGCTCTTCCGGCAAACCCAACCCGGGGATTGGGCCGGGGTCCTGGAGCGGGTGCGGGATGCCCTCGCAGAGGGGCGAGAAGCCGGCGACACAAGCCCATACCGCGCGGCGTCCTAACACACAAGAACACAACACAGACACACATCACAAGACCGGCTCATACAGCCGTCGGATGCATCAGGGGGAGTTCCGTTATGAATCGCATGTATCGTGTCATCTTCAACAAGGCCTTAGGCTGTCTGCAAGTGGCCTCCGAGCACGCTCGCGCGCGCACCAAGAACCCAGGCGCCCACACCAGGGGCTCCCGGTCACACG
>JAJYPQ010000232.1 GCA_021795255.1 Pseudomonadota bacterium | reverse complement strand
CCGATCTTACCTCCCATCCCAGTCAGACGACGGGTTTGGTGGACCGGCTCTATCGACGTTTGTACGCACGCGATCCGAGACAACAGGATGCCCTGTGGTTTTTGGGATTGGCCGCCTACAATGCCCACCATCTCCACCGGACCCTCGCGTATTGGCGCAGGCTCGAGGCCGAATTGCCCCCGGGCAGTAAGGCCCAGGCCGGGGTCCGGACGGCACTCATCAAGATCCGCCAGCAGCTTGGCCAAGGTCCACGCACGGGTCCGCCGAAAGGGGCATCCGTTCAGCCCAAGGTGCCGTGAGCGACCATCCGCTTTTTTCCGTTCGGGGCTTGGCGTGCGCGCGCGGGGACAGGACGCTTTTTGCGGGCCTATCGCTGCAACTGGACGCGGGCGAAGCGCTTCATGTCCGAGGACCTAACGGCCTTGGAAAGACCACCTTGTTGCGTGCCCTCTGCGGTCTGTCGCGGCCGCTCCGCGGTGACGTGCGTTGGCGAGGCGAACGAACCTCGGACTTGGCCGAAGAGTTCGCGGCCGAGCTAGCCTATGTCGGGCACCTGAACGGCGTTCAGGGGGAATTGACCGCCTCCGAGAACCTGGAAAGGGCGGTCCGGGTCTTTGCGCGAGGCCAGGATGCCGCGCTCGGCGTCGAGGCGGCCCTTGATCGCGTGGGACTTGCGAGGTTGGCCGATAAGCCCGCGCGTCATCTGTCCCAGGGGCAAAAGCGCCGGCTCGCCTTGGCCAGACTTCTGGTGTTACGGCGGCCGTTGTGGATATTGGACGAACCCTTCACGGCCCTGGATGTCGCCGCAGTGGCCAGTTTGTCGTCTCTTATCGGGGAACACATGGCATCGGGTGGGCTTGCCTTGATCGTTTCTCACCAGGCCTTCGAGCTGCCGGGCATTCGCGATTTCGATTTGGCCCATTTCTGTAAGGTGCGGTCGTGAAGGGCGGTCTGTTGTCCGCCATGGTGGCCGTCTTTACGCGCGAGCTCTTGGTGTTCTGGCGACGTAGTACCGAGGTTATGACGGCCCTCGTCTTTTTCGTGATCGTGACCACTTTGTTTCCCTTGGCGGTGGGGCCTGAGCGTCACGAACTCATGCTCATGGCCCCCGGAGTGCTGTGGGTGGCGGCCTTATTGGCCACAACACTCTCGCTAAACCATTTGTTTGCGAGCGACTATCAAGATGGGAGCCTAGAGCAGCTTCTGGTGAGCCCCTATCCGCTGTCGGCCCTGGTGTTTGCAAAGATCGCGGCACACTGGGTGTTAACGGGCCTACCGCTTGCCCTTTTGTCGCCGCTTTTGGCGGTGCAAATGGCCTTGCCGACGAAGGCCATCGGGACGCTCGTGGGGTCTCTGCTTTTAGGTACGCCGATCTTAAGCCTGATCGGGGCGGTGCCGGCCGCGCTGACGCTCGGTGTGCGCGGCGGCGGGGTCTTGGTTTCCCTGCTGGTGCTGCCGTTGTATACTCCGGTCTTGATTTTCGGCGCGGAGGCCGTTGCGGCTTCGGCCGGACAAGGCTTCGCCTCGGTGGCGCATCTATCATTACTGGGGGCGTTTTTGGCGGTGGTTGTGAGCTTTGCTCCGTGGGCGAGTTCGGCGGCTTTGCGGGTGTCTCTCGATTGATTAAGTTTATTCATAAGTACGGTGCCCCCAAGCGGTTTTACCGACTGGCAGGGCGTCTTGTGCCCTGGTTTGCGGGAGTGACCGCGCTGCTTTTTGTGGTGGGGCTGTATCTGGGCCTCTACTGGGCGCCGCCCGACTATCAACAGGGCGACGCGTACCGGATCATGTTCGTGCATGTCCCGAACGCCTGGATGTCCATGATGGCCTATGTGATCATGGCGAGTTTCGCCGCGACAGGTTACATCTGGAATGTGCGTTTGGCGGACATGTTGGCCAAGGCCACGGCACCGCTCGGCGCGTCCTTTACGTTGACGGCGCTCGTTACGGGTTCCCTATGGGGCAAGCCGATGTGGGGCACATGGTGGGTGTGGGACGCGCGGCTCACATCGGAATTGATCCTGTTTTTCCTGTATGTCGGCTATATGGCGCTTCAGGCGAGTATCGACGATCCGCGCCGTGCGGCCCACGCAAGCGCAATTCTCGCGATCGTCGGTGTCGTGAATATCCCCATTATCCACTACTCCGTGTATTGGTGGCATACCCTGCACCAGCCCGCGTCTTTGACCTTGACGAGCCAACCTAAGATTTACATCACGATGCTGATACCGCTCATAGTCATGTCGTTTGCGTTCATGTTCTTCTACTTGACCATGGTTCTTATTCGCGTGCGTACCGAGATCCTGCTGCGCGAACGACGGGCGGATTGGGTTCGGAAGCTGATCAGGTCGAAGCGATGACGTTCTCGACGTTCTCTCAGTTTCTGGCGATGGGTGGGTTTGCTTTTTACGTTTGGAGCGCCTATGGTTTTGCCGCGCTCGTGGTTTTGATTAACGTAGTTCAGCCCATAATCCATAACCGAAAGGTGTGGCGGACTTTGCGCCGGGATGGAGAGCGCGCGGAGGAGGATGAATGAGGAAGCAGAATAAGCGTCTCGCATTTGTGCTGATCGGACTGGCCGGGGTGAGTATCGCGACTTGGCTGGTTCTCACCGCGTTTCGCCATAACCTCGTTTTCTTTTATTCTCCAACCCAGGTACTGGAAGGTAAGGCGCCCCAACACGGGATATTCCGTTTGGGCGGTCTTGTCAAAAAGGGAAGTATCAAAAAGGACGGCCTGGAGACGACCTTTACCGTTACCGATCTGCGTCACAGCCTCGTCGTCCATTATACCGGCATCCTCCCCGACCTTTTTCGCCAAGGTCAGGGGGTGGTGGTCCAGGGGCAAATGGTCGGTTCGTCGGTGTTTATGGCCCGGCAGGTGCTCGCGAAGCACGGAGCGAATTACATGCCCCCAGACGTGGAGGCCGAGTTGAAGCACTCTATGGCGATGAAGGCCAAGGCCCAGTCGTGAAGAAATTCCTGATCCCCGTCGCGATTTTCATATTGATCGGGTGGGCGTTGGGACGCGGCTTGTTTTTGAATCCGACCTACATCCCTTCGCCGTTGATCGGCAAACCGATGCCGCGCTTTTCTTTGCCGCTCGCGTCCGCGCCCAAGGTCAGGCTGAGCAATGCCGATTTGATGGGGCACGTGACGCTGATCAACGTCTTCGCCTCTTGGTGTGTCACGTGCAAGCAAGAGATGCCGACCCTGATGCGCTTGCACGCCCTTCATTTGGTGGATTTGGTGGGCGTGGATTATAAGGACACTCCGGCCGGCCTGCGCCACTATCTGGACGTTTTTGGTGACCCGTATTCGACGATCGTAACCGATAAGCGCGGCATGACCGCGATCAACTGGGGTATCTACGGCGTTCCGGAGACTTTTGTCGTGAATAAGGGCGGCGTCATTGTGCATAAGTTTGTGGGGCCTATCGGCTACCGCAGGTTAAAGCGCAAGGTGATTCCCCTGATTAAGCGGCTTTCGGCCCAGCCTCTCTGAGGGCGGACGCAGATTGCGGAGGTTTGGCCGCCTGTCCCCTTCAGCTTGTCCCGCACGGGCCAAGGCGTCCACAATAGGGGCTCTTTGGGTGGCGGGGCGGCCCATGCGTTCGGGCGGAGTGCCGCGCCATATAGGCTCGGTACTCCGTAAAGGATCGATATTATGGAGAGAAGCGACTATCAGGCGTCCCATCTGACTATAGGCCAGCTTGCGAAGGCGGGCGTGGTATCGGTCGAGACTATTCGTTTTTATGAACGTCGAGGCCTTATCGAACAACCTAGGCGACCGACCTCCGGCATCCGTCGTTATCCGCAGCGGGCTTTGGAACGCCTGCAATTTATTCGTCAGGCCCAGTCTCTGGGCTTCACCTTGCAGGAAATTCGGGAAATGCTGGTATTAAAGGCGGACGATCCCGAGACCTGCCGGGAGGTTCAACGCTTGGCCGAAGACAAGATCGGGCTCTTGCGCGCCAAGATGCAGACCTTGCAGTCGCTCGAGACGGTTCTGAAGACCCTCGTCGAGGATTGCCACAAACAGAGTAGGGACGATGGGTGTTATTGCCCCCTTCTCGAAGCGGTCCAGGAGGGTCGCGCCGGCGATTCACAACAACCCTGGTAAATCCCGCGGCAAAACTCGCCTACTTCGCGTATCGAAAGCCCGCAAGTTCGAGCTCCGGTAAGGTTCCGACGATACCCGGGGTGAGGACTGCCCCTGGGATGAGATGGTTCGTGAATTCAGCGGCCATACGCTCGTGTGTGAGGTGGTCGGGATTGACGCCCTTCTCGCGCAGTTTCATAGTGAGTTCCCACACCTCGTTATGACAGGCGAGAAAGACCGCCCCCCGTCTTTGCAGAACCGTAATGCTGTTGTCGTGCGGGGAGAATATGCCCTCCGGATCCTCGTAGTCTTCGGCGCTTGCGTGCGCGGCCGTCGGTGTACCGATGAATAGGTTGTGGCTGAATTTGCCCTTCGTGAGCTTGCTCAATTGGTATTTATCCCAGATAAACGCATCGTAGAGCGCAAGATGGGCGGAGCCGTGCGTTGCCGAGACGCACAGGAAGTTCGCGTGATGGAAAGACCAGATCTGGGTGTTCATGGCGTTGCGCATCAGGTTCAGCCAGGGGCTGGCAAGGGTGGTGTTATCCCAAACCTGCCTCGGCCCCGCGCGATAATGTAAGACCAGATCCAAGGCCTCGCGATCCCATTGGTCCGGGCTCGTGAGGATCATGGGGACGGTCTTGAAGGTGCGCTTGCGTGGCGCGCGGGCTAGGGCATCGGTGAGCGCGCGCAGGCTTCCGGCCGAACCTATTTCCAGGCTTTGGGGGGCGACCATGCCCGCACCGGCAGTCCCAGCGATAGCGGTCCCGACGGCCACCGCCCCGGCCCGCCTCAAAAGATCGCGTCTCGTCACCATAGAAAAGTCCTCCTTTTCTCTCCTTCTCGAACTGGCGGGGGGTTAACTATCCAGGATCTACGGCGCTGGCGCATAAGGCCCTGGGTAGGCCCCCTAACACACGGGACCTTCCGGCGGCCCGTTCTGGATCGCCGGGTTCGGGCCTATCCATACGTCACTTGGCAAATCGACATCGGCGAGTGCGCCGACGTCGGAGCAGGGGATTAGGGTGAGTAGATGGCGGTGAGCTTTGATGAGCGCAAGGGCGTCCGCATCCCCGCTCAAGGCCCCGAGTTGCGGGCCGAGGGCGCGCCCGAAGCCGATCGGATGGCCGCGCCGACCGTCGAAGGATGGCGCTACGATCAAGGCACCGGCGCGTAGCCTATCGGCTAGGGCCCGAGCGATAGACGGCTCGATGTAAGGGATATCGGCTAGCGCCACGAGCCAGCCAGTGGAGCCGCCGGTGACGCGCACGCCAAAGGCGAGACTCGCTCCTTGGCCCGACGCCGAGTCTGGGCAACAGACCACTTCAAAGCCGTGTTGCCGCAATTGGATGGCGAGCGCCGTGTCATCGGGTCGAACTACCGCCACGGCGCGATCGACGGCGTCGCGTAGAGCGCGGGCGCTGCGGATCGCAGGGGGCGCGCCGTCCGCCAAGCGATGAAGGAGTTTCGGTGCGCCGAACCGCGGGTTCCGTCCGGCGGCCAAAAGAAGTCCTGTGATCATGGGGGTAGCCTCCGTGGGGCAAGAGATGGGGAGGGCAGGCCTTCCGTCCTCGTGCTGATGTGGTTGTGCATAAGGATCGCCGGCTGTGATACCGCGATTGCCCAGGGCATGAATGTGGTGTCCGGGAAGCCGGCCGCTCGGGGGATGGCTCGACGGATGCGGGCACAGGTACCGCAGCGACTGATATTGCCGGCCATAGCTCGGTCGATGTCGTTGTCGGCAGGGCGAGGGTACGCGTCAAGGGCGCCGCGGCGCCCTTGGTTTGGCGAGACTGACAGCCGCATTGCGGCAGCTTTTCTGCCACCCAGGCGTCCTGCACGGGGTGGGTGCCGTTTTGCGGGAGGCCTTCTATGGCCGTGATGTGATGGCCTATGGTGTTCGCGATGGGGTAGATGCAAGACCTGATCGGGATCCCATCCATATCAATAGTGCAGGCCCGGCATACACCGGTACCGCAGTCGTATTTCGTGCCGGTAAGCCACCATGCGTCGCGGATCACCCAAAGGGCCTGGGTATCGCCATCCACACGCACGGACATTTTGATCTTATTCACGTAAACCCACATCAGCGAACGTTCAAGTAAAACAGGGCCTCAGTGTAGGGTGAAGCGGACGACTGGCCCATGCGACCTTTGGGTCCACTAGCGCCGCTCCAAAGTGGCGCTTAGAACGCGCCGCGGACTCAAGGCCAAGCCCCCTCGCCCCACGGGTCTCCCGTAGGCGGCAAGCTGTCTTGGGTGGCCGATTTCGCGTTTTTCGGCGGAGGTTGTGGGGGGGGCTACGTGCCGCCGCCTTCCGGAATAAACCGGAGGGCTATCGCATTCAGGCAATGACGCTCCCCCGTAGGGGCGGGGCCGTCTGGGAACACATGGCCGAGATGGCTATCGCAGCGAGCGCAACGGATCTCGGTCCTCAACATGCCGTGGCTTGTGTCGCGGATCCGCCG
>JAJYPQ010000231.1 GCA_021795255.1 Pseudomonadota bacterium | reverse complement strand
CAGCACGAGCAGCGCGAAGCTCACAAACATGGCGACCAGAGCCATACTAAAGGAGGGCGTGCAGCGCTCGAAAATCCAAAATGAAAGCCTAAGGAAGACCGCTCCGAACAACAGCGACAGCAACATGAGGCCAATAACGGCCCCTGACCCGAGACCGCCCAACACGAATGCGTGACCCATCACAAGGTACCTCCCTTAAGTTCAAACATCTCGTATCATCTTATGTTGACCTGATGACTAATATCGGCCGGTGGTGGCCAAATTCGTTCAGCGTCTAGCCAGTTGAGCGTCGTCCCGGCGGCCCTGTCGGGTGCTACGAACCATAGGCCTGAATGGGGGCCGCGCCCTTCCCGCGATCGGCCGGCAAGACTGGTGCATGGCCGTTGGGGCCTGCCGGCGCGCCCGACTCCTTTTTGAGCATCGCGACCACATATCCCACGCGATGCTTGCCCAGGTAACAATGAATATAGATAGTCGTCTTAGGGTGAGTGCGTATGACCTGTCTTATGTGACGCAGGGAGGCTAAGTTTCTGACGCTCGTCGGCGGTTCCCCGCTGTTCATGGGGAAGTTGTATTCTTTGATTCCGATTTGCTTGGCCAAAAGATCCTCGCGCCTTATCAGCGATTTTTCATAGATAAGGTGGGGATCCAGCAACGATATGACAATTTTGACTCCCCGCTCATGCAAAGCCACAAGAGATCCGTAGTCCGGGTAGGGGCCGACAATGATATGCTCGCCAGCGCGTCGGACGTTGCCCTGGAGGTAGTGTAGGGGAAACAGGAATGGCTCAAAAACCGCGAAGTTGGCTAGAAAGAGATAGGCCGGGCCGGCTAGAACGATCGCAAATAGCGCGATTCTGAGAATGAGGCCGAAAGTGCGAGCCAGGAGAGCTTTAGGATTGAGTTTCATTAACAGCACCGTCAGCATAGAGTTGTTTACGACGAACCTGTCCCCACTGGGAACGCGTCACCTGGAATGTCGAAATCAGCCGCTCGACGACAACGATCTGGCGGTAGCCGATATATTCCAGTGATCCAAGAATGGCTATCTTGTACGCGTCGAATAGACGTTCGTATCTTTTTGTCACAAAGTTATCAAGAAGGACGGCCGCCATGTTGAGCCACATCCCCCAAAGGATAGAAATGGTAAAGAATAGAAGGGCGAAAACCGGGTTAAGCATGTGAAATATATAGAACAGGACAAACCCCACATAGCCTATGAATTCCATTAGGGGCCCGAAAAGCTCGATAAATAAGAAGAACGGCATACCCAATGTCCCCGCCTTCCCGTATTTGGGGTTGAACAACATGACGCGGTTGTGCCATATGCTGTCGACGAGTCCCCGCTGCCAGCGGTTGCGCTGACGTAGCAAGGAGAAGAGATCGCTGGGCACTTGGGTCCAGCATACGGGTTCGGATATGAAATAGACCCGGTAATTGATACCGTTGTCGACGCAATAACGGTGCAGCCTGAGTACGAGGTCCATGTCCTCGCCCACAGTGTTTCGAAATCCGTCAACAGCCAGCATAAGATCTTTCCGGAATATGCCAAACGCCCCGGATATGATCAGCAGGCTGTCGTGCTCGCTTAGGGTAACGCGGCCGGCCATGAAGCTGCGGAGATATTCCGCGACTTGGATATTCGCGAGTATGGTCCCTGGTGAGCGGATGGTCTTGATCTGCGAGTTTTCCGCGATACAGCCGTTTAGTACTCGAATCGAGCCGCCCGCGGCAACGAGGTCGCGGTTGATCAGGAACTGGTGACCCATGCGAAGGAGCGCGTCGGGGTCCAGTACGGAGTCGGCGTCAATGGCGCAAAAGAGCGGATAGCGACTGAAGTTGAGCGCCACGTTGAGCGCGTCAGCCTTGCCGCCGTTGTCCTTGTCTATGAGCCAGAGGTTCGGCACGCTGCGTGACACGAAGACCGTTCGGACAGGGGCCGTCTTGAGCCGCACGCGGCCGGGGCGCGCGATGGGGACCATGTCGAATCGCTCTATGACCCGCTCCAGAGTGGCGTCGGTCGATCCGTCGTTCACCACGAGTATCTCGAATTCCGGGTAATTCATGCGCGTCGCCGCAAGAATAGTGTCTATGATCGTCACTTGTTCATTGCGGGCAGGAATGGCGATGGTGATCGGCCGCATATTGGCGTTTTCGGCGAACGATCGCAGTTGATCCACGGTGGGTCGCGCGTTGATGGAGTCCCGCAAATGTCGGAAGGCAAAAATAGTTATATATGTGTAACTCCCGTTGATGAGGAGAAACGAAAGGAGAACCAGGACCTGGAAGCACAGCAGGGTGTGGGTGATGGATAGTAGTGCAAGAAACATGGTCTACTCCACAGTAAGCGCGAAAGCGGCCATGTCGCGCGCGTAGGGGTCGCTGCTGGTGCAACGATCGAGAAGCTCGCGGTGCCCAGTGGCGCCTAGCGCCTTGAGCGTGGTCGCAGCCGCGTAACGGACGTTGAAGTCTTGGGACCGCAGTTGCTGGCCGATTGGGGAGGATACATCGTCGTCGCAATAAGCGGCGGAACGGATCGCTGTGATATTGAGAATGGCGCTCTGGGATCCGATGTGTTCGAGTACAAAGCGATCGCATAGGCCCATGTTGTAGACGGCGCGCATGACGGCGGCCAGAAGGCGTGGGCTCTTGAACTTTCGCCCGATAAGAACGAGTTCATCTTTGAAGGCGACGAGTTTCTCCTTGCCGATGGCCTGGATAAGGGATAGGAGATGCGGCTCCGTGGCGTTTGGCGACTGGAGACAGAAGCGCAGCGCGGCCGCCATGTGTTCTGGGGGCGTATGGCGGAGGCTGAGCGTCTGAAGCGCATGTCTAAACATACCTTCATCGTAGCCGGACGAGGTATCGCGTCGGGAATGTATCAGATCGAAAAGGGTTCGAATTTGGTGGGGCTCTGAGACGCAATTCGCGGCTGCATAGAGGCAATTTCCGAACACCAGCAAATGAGGTTCTGAGTGGGCGAACTCGGTAATCGGGTCGAAAAGTTTGGGAAGACGGAAGTCGCCTAGCGCGCTGGCAGCGAGGAACCTTACGCCCCAGTCTTTGGCTTGTAACCGCGCAAGGATCAAAGGGATGGCCCCGGACATGTCTATCGCCTCATGTAAGGCGGCGGAAGGAAGGGCGTTTTGCTCGCTGCAGGTCTCTGTGACGGCAGCTCCCAGAGCGCATGCGGCATCGAAGTCGGGAACGCGCAGCGGGCCAACCGCGTCCCCCGGGCTGATCGCAGCAATCGCCTCTCGATAGCTGCTCATTTGTTGGTGTCGGACATGATCACGCTGGGCGATGTGGCGCTTGTGCAAGCCGAGACCAACGACCAGGACGCTGATCGAGATCACAAAAAATATGATCACGGCCCACAGGAGCGCTACGATGAGATAGGGAAAGACTAGAGAGTCAATGGTGCCCATCACCACCTCCGTGTCAGGGCGATATAGAGGCCGCTCCGGTCGTAAAGGCCGGATCGGTGTTCATAGAAAATTTCGGTGTTTAGATAGGTTCTATGAGTGATCTGGAAGGTCTCTCCCAGCGTCGCGCTGTAGCCCGGGGTGCGCAGTATGGCGTTACTTCTCAGGAGTTGTTCCCCAGTTTCCCCCGCGGTGAGATAGAGATAGGTACGGTTTCCCTCGCCATGGAACCACTCGGGCGCCACGAGTACGCTATAGGCCCTGATCACGGGAACGTAATAAACACCAGTTTCTACATGGATATGGGCGCTCGGATAGATTCCGATACCACCGAACAGGACATTGGCCACCGTTTGGGCGTAGACGAGATGGCGCACGCTGCCTTCGACGGATAGGTCACGGAAGCTGCGTGTCAGAGAGACGCCGATCGCCTCGCGCGCAAGGATGGTGTTTGGCGGACTGTAGTCGAGGGACATCTCGCCCGAGTATCCGGAGCCGAGGCTCGTGTAGTAATTGAGGCCGAACATATTGGCGGTTTGGGCGAAGCGATGGGTCTGTTGTATGCTCGCGACAAACGTGCCGATGGCCGTGGCGGTCCCATCCTGGATGCCGAAGCTCTGGTCGGGGGGATAGGGGCTGCTCGAGTGGGCAACGGAGCCGTAGACGGTGACAAAGTTCCTATAGAGCCGGTTGACGCCCCGACCGAGCGAGACGAACACGGCGCGTCTCTGCGAGGCGTTCAGTTGGCGGAGATCGTGCTTGGCGACCGTCGCGTGCCCCGCTTCGACGTTGCTCACGGTTGCGTCTACGATAAGTCCTTTGTCGTTCGGATAGTCCTTGGCTAAGGTCGTATAAACGGTAGCCGCGGCGGCGAAATTGCGCTGCGCCGCGTAAGCGCGTGCCAGTATCAGGCCTGCCGAGTAGGGATCCGGGCCGTGTCGGTAAAGGGGGCGCGCGAGGGTAATGGCCTTGGCGGTGTGTCCATGGGCGAGTTGGCGGCGAGCCTCAGATAATGTCGACTCCGCCTGGAGACGCCTCGCCTGGACTACAAGCCCCTTGTCGGATGGATAGCGCCGGGCTAAGGATCGGTAGAGCGCGATAGCCTTACCGAGCTTATGTTCTGCTAGGTAGGCGCGCGCCAGGATGAGGCCTGCCCGGTATGGGTCCGGCCCGTTGGGATAAAGCGGCGAAACGAGATGGACAGCTGCTGCGGCGTCCCCGTTTCGTAACGCGGATTCGCCATCGAAGAACGTCTGGTCCTCGCGGCAGACATCTATGGCGTGGGCAAGCTCCGGGTAGCGTGCCTGTGCACCAACTTGACTTATAAGGGACTGCGCGTGTCGAAATTCGTGCAGCGTGCATTGTGTTTGGATAAGGAGCGCCGAGACCTCCGGGTTGCCGGGATAGGCCTTGTGCAGTCTCTCGAGCTCACTTAGGGCCGCGAGGCGGCGGCCAGCGCTGAAATCTTTGTCGACCTGCCGAATGGCGGAATCATATTTCGGCAGACCCGCACAAGCGGGCAGGGGCGTCAATGATATGAATAGGATTGAGCCCACGACAGCGACCTTAATGGGTTTAGTGGACATGCCATTCCTCGTCTAGCCCGTCAAGGATCCACCCGGAGAAGCGGGTGTACCGCGGGTATCTTTTTGTCATGTGAATCGCCGTTGCGATGTGCGGATAAAAGGAGATATACGATCCCAGAACGACGTGATGCGCGATCAGGGATTTCGCGCCCGTGATACGGCGGTCCATGTATGGTCGTCCCCGGTAGTAGTGTATGTAGCGCCTAGCTTGCCGGATACTCAATACGAAATCGGTTCTGTCTGGGATCGGCGACGTCTCAAGGCCGATATAGACGTTCCTGTGTAGAGCGTCACCTTCACAAAGGCTGTTGTTTGCAAGGGCTATGATGGCCTTGTAATGGGTACGGTAAGCCATGACGGTCACGTTGTCGGTATCTCTCATGACAAGCGAGAGCAGGTCTTTATGGTCCAGTCGAATGTCTTCGAACCAAAAGGGGACGACGAGGCCCCAATCCATTTTGTCACCGATATCCGCTCGTATAGTGTTAACCAGCCGGACGTAGCGTCGGTATACCGCGTGCTCGTGGTTTGGGAATGAAGCGAGCGTATACGGCTCGATGTCGAATTGCATCCCGGCGAAGCTGGAGCGGTGAACGCGATTATAATGTTCCACCGCCTTGATCGAGGCGGAGACGGCGCCTGGGTTCATGATATTGGATGGGTCACCGGTCAGCGCATAGACGCGAATTGCTAAACGGTGCGCCGCACGCAATAGAGGGGCGTAGCGAGCAAGCGGCCCCGTCAAATAAAGGTAGAGGCGATTCAGTCGAAGCGCGCGGGCCTTACGAAGAAATGCCTTGGTGCGGCGGGGGTGCCCAAGGAGGTCCGCAGTTTTCCAGATCCACGCCCCGCGAGCCAGATGGCGGTCGCGAGGAGCGGCGTGGCGGCATACCAGGGGCGCAGCGGCGTGGTGTGGCCGCGGCAAAGCCGTCAGGTACGCTATCCGGATCGCCCGTTGTGGTGAGGAGATGATCTGCAGGTAGCGGGCGTGCTTAAGTCGAACCCCATCCAATGGTGTGCCGGGGGGTCTTTCGGGCACGGTGGCGCAGCCCGCGAGGACGATAACGGCGAGCAGGACAGCAGAAAGACGTAGAACTCTTGTGGTCATTACGACGTGTGGTCCAGATCCTGACGGAAGACGCGACCCGCTCGGATCCGGGGAATGGCGGTAAGCCGAATTCCTTCGCCCTCGGCGCCTGCGCGGGCAAAGGCCACCGCCCAGGCACATTCGTACGGCCGGGGGCATAAGGGACGGAACCCAGGCGCGACGACCAGGCGGTGGGCTCAGACCGTCTTTCACGCTGAACCTGTCCGATGCGCGTAGGCGACGTCGAGGTCTGGGAGCCACATGCCCGACGCTCGCGGGCGTGCAGTCAGGGCGGGGTGTGGCGTTGACTGACAACGTTCCACAGACCGGCTGTTGATCGCCAGCGCCGTGCGACTGGCCATAGTGGAGGTCACGATTGGCATAATGTGTGTGTGCTCAGTTTCGGCGGACGCACAAACGCCCGCCAACCATGATGGGCAGCAACGCATCCACGATGCTGGGGAGGCCTTGTCG
>JAJYPQ010000230.1 GCA_021795255.1 Pseudomonadota bacterium | reverse complement strand
AGGTGGTCACGCCAGAACATCGCCAGGACAATACCGTAAAAGCGGCTGATCTCAGGCATGGGCCTCCTTCTTCCAAGGCACTGTCCCCGCGGTACTCTTAACGCCAGCGGCCATCAGTATACTATCGGTGCCTCGTCTGCCAGGCGTCTGCCCGCTGGCCGTGGCCGAATTATAGATCACGTGTCACCCCCACTTGGCCACACGCCTCAGCGTGACCACCGCACCTTGCGACATCCGCTGCTCCCCGGTATCACGTCGCCCGCATCGGGATGGGTCGCAAGCCACGCGCAGAAGGCGCCCCGCTCATCCTCATCCCAGTAGTCGGGCCACTGCTTTGAAAACAGCGGTGTCTCGATCAGAGTCAGCGCATTATACGGCAATGCCGTATCCCTTGGGAAGGGTCACCACGTCCGCACTTTCGCGGACCCCGGCCGCCTTCAAAACATAATCCTCGATCTTCTCCATGGGAGCCCGTAGCCGTTCGGTGGTAATGACGAGATAGCCCCCGGTCACGTCGCCTTGGGCCTTGTGGTTCATGAGTCGCTTCAAGGCATAGGCTGGTATGTCCAGACTTTCGGCCACCGTGGCAAAGGTCCGCCGGAGGTCATGGACCATAAACTTGACGCCGCTTATGCGGGCGATGCTTTCGAGACTATAACGAAGGTTCCCGATCTGCCCGTGGGTGCTGGTAAACACCGTGCCCCCCAAGCGTTCGCGGGCGTCCAATAACTGAGCGAGATACGGCCCTATGGGCAGGGTATGGCTTGAGTGATTCTTGGTGCCATGAACAGTCAGGGTCCGGGCCTGAAAGTCCACGTCTGCCCATAGCAGGGTCCGGGCTTCCTCTTTGCGTAGGCCGGTCAGTAGCAGGGTCAGGAAATAATCCCTATGGGCGGTATTGCGTAACCGGGTCACAGCGTCCCACCACGCCGCGATCTGGTGCGGCTGTATCACACTCTGCCGACGCTCCACGCGGTACCACGAACGGGCGCGGGATAATACCTTAACGGCATTGTCGGTCAGAATGGGATGGCCTTCGGTGTCGGTGTAACGGCCAGCCGCGAAACTCAGTAAGGCCCGCAGATAACGAGCCCATTTATTCGCACTGGCGGGCGTCTCTTGTCCTATGCGCTTATGCCGGGCAAGCACCTTATCCGGGGTGATCGTATTGATAGGCTTCTTGAGCCAGTCCGCAGAGTAGCGTTTGAGTACCCCGGCCATATCCTTCCGGGTGCTGTCTGTAATTGCGTTCCGGGCTTCCCCATAGTCGGCCAGGACTTCGGCCAGCGTCTTAGTGGCGAGGTCGGCCCGCTTCTTATCTGCTACCGGATCGCCACCGCTGGCAATAAGGCCCGCCTTGATCTGTGCATCCTTTCGGGCTTGCTCTACCGTTACGGCCCCATAGCGCCCCAAGGTAATTCGGTGATCTTTGCCATGAATACGCTTTTGCAGAATGAACGACTTAACCCCGCTCGACGTGACGCGAAGGCCAAAGCCTTTCAGTTCATTATCCCAATGCAGGGCATAGCCTTTGGCTGGTAGGAGGGTGCTATCGACTGTCCGCTTGGTGATCTTCATATTTCCGCCTTTACCCGTGTAAGTAGCGCGTAAGCACTATGTAAGACTGCGGCTTAAAGTGGGCTCAAACAACGTGGGATAGATTATAGGCTTTATATAAAGGGAATTAAAGCAGTTTCAAACGACACACACTTAAAGTAAGACGAACCGTGGCCCTATAAATCAGGAGTCATAATCCTCTGGTCGAAGGTTCAAGTCCTTCCGGGCCCACCATATAAAACAAAGACTTACGAATTATCCCCTGAGCGGGATTGATTATTTGCTCCATTTTTTCTCCACTAGGTTTTAGCTGACGGCTAAAAATCGGGAATAAAAATGGCATCTATAAGAAAGCGTGGAGACCTCCAGTGGGAGGCGCGCGTCCGCAAGCGCGGACAACCCCTCCAGTGCAAAACCTTTAATACCAAAGCCAAGGCTTGAGGCCTGGGCCAAGCAGATTGAATCGGAGATGGATCGGGGTGTCTTTGTCTCGCGGGCCGAGGCAGAGGCCACGACCTTGACGGAGGCTCTCGAGCGCTATGCGTGTGAGGTAGCACCCAAGAAGAAAGATGCTCACCATGACATTCTCAGATGTCGGCGTTTTCAACAGCGACCCTTCGCCCGCAAGACGTTAGCGGCGATTCGTGGCAAGGACATAGCGGGCTTTATCCAAGAACGCCAAGCTGCTGGAAATGGCTTTATATCATGCACTCGGCAAGCTTCCGGAGCCAAAGCTCACCCACGAATTTTACTGAGGAGCCAAGTTTTTTTACCTGCCGCGGCTTTCAGCGGATCGGACTGGGCGACCTGGGGACGTGGCTTGCGAAGCCGAAAGCCCATGTGCCGGAACAATCGCTGGCATTGCCGCACGCCCAGATCGACCCCGTACCGACGACGCAGATGTTCCGCCAGGACCGGGCCATCCCAAAGCGTGGCGGCTAGGCCGAAGTCCCGCGGGGTCTTGCGCAGATCGCCCTGCAACCGACGCCAATCCTTCGCCTCCAGCGTCCGCGGTCGGCCCGATCGCTCGCCTTCCCGCAGGGCGTCCAGACCGCCCTGCTCGAAGCGGCGCACCCAGCGCTGCACGGTCGTACCGTTCTCGCCAAACAGCTCCGCGACTTCCCGGCAGGATTGACCAGCAGCCACCAGCAGCAATCCATGCAATCGATGATCGTAATGCGATTCCTCGCTACGCCCAATCTCTTGCTGAATCGCTATTCGCATGACCTCATGCATCCTCAATCTGCAGTTTCCGCATCGTCTCTGTCCCGTAGAAATGAGGGGTGCAATGATATCATAATTCTGCATTATTTATGTCGTCGTGTTTAGAAAGGAATGGCCGCCACTTGACGGACACAGGCGGCATTCCGCGTCACCCAAAAATCTGTCTGGACAGAGCATCCATTTATTTCATATTGGATAAGGCGTACCCGGCGCTTCCGCTAGGATCGCCTCTTCGCTCCATCGTTAAAACTTCGCGCTCAGAGACACGTAGATGGAGCGTGGGGCACCAGGCTCACCCAGCATTTGACCCGCTACGCCATAGTATCCACCGCTGCTTATATATTGGTAGGCGTTGTAATGTTTGTTGAGTACATTATAGACACCGACGTTCAAAGATACGCGATGTAAGCCGGCCAAAATGTCCCGATGCGAGACGGTCATTCGTAAGGACGCGTTCCAAATCCCAAACGCCGGTAGCTTTTGCGTTGTAGGCGCATTCGTATTGTTGTCGTATATATTCTGCGTGCCCGTGTACTGCCACCATATGCGCGGCGCATACAGAACACCGGCGTCATACATCTTATAGTAGGCGCCAAGATTGACGGTTTCGGCTGGAACATTAGAGATGGGCAGACCGGAATAGGAGCCGCCGCTCGGCGTCGTATAGCTCGTGTAGGTCGCCTTCTCGAAACTGATGTTGGAGAACACGTGTAAGGTATAAATCGGAGCGTCTTCAAAGTACATATTGACGCCGTTGAATTTCGAGGAGCCCGAGGCGAAAAGACTATAAAGATGGCTCACGACGGGAATTGGAATAATCTCGTTCGTGTCGTTCAGGTCGTAGTAATTTATACCAAACGCGGAATGGCGCAGAATGCCATTATTGCGAATGAGGCCCTTTAATCCCACCTGATACTGTGTCGACTTCTGTGGTTGTAAGGATGAGGCCAGAAGGTGAGCGTAGGTCCCCGTGGCCCCGGCCGGCGCCTTGTAGGCGGTCGCGTAGTTGGCATACAGGGCGATCTGTTTGGATGCTTGCCAGCTCACGCCGAGCGAAGGCTCGACCTCGCTAAAAGTGGTCGATGAGTTCGGTTGGTTGTTGCCTCCCGTGCCGTCGCCATTCGTGCCGATTTGGTCGTTGACGTTGGTGGGAAACATGGTTTGCGCATTATTCACGAAATTCGTCTGGAAACTGATGACACGAATACCGGGAGTAACGCGGAGCGACCGTATCGGCTGGATGTCGTCCTGAATAAAGGCCGCCAAATCCGTCATGTAAAGGTAAGAGTCATGGTAATGACTGGGCAGCGCCAAGCTGTAATTGACAGACTGGCCGTTGACCGTGGCGTTGCTTCCGGCGTTAGGACCGTAGGCATACTGAGCCGGTAGGGACGGATTGTAGAACTCGAGTAACGACGAATACTTGCTATTGAGCCAGTACCCGCCGACCGACACGTTATTGAACGGTAGGCTAATATCAAAGTCCATTTTGTCGCCGTATGTCGAGCTAGCCGTGTTGTAATACTGGTCCAGAACGTTGGCGTTGTAGCCGAAATTGTCATAATGGAGGTGTTCCCGATGCCCGTAGCGGTACCACAACAAATTGTGAACCGTGACATGACGAGACAGCCGATTGACGAAGCGTGAATAAAGAATGTGGGTGGAAACAATGCTCTGCTTCCAGTATTCGGAATACGGGAGGGTTGTGTAAAACCCGGTCGTCTGCTGGCTATATTCGGGACCCGGGTTCACGGCGCCGGTATTGGGATTGACGCCGTTTACCGTGACGAGAGGATTGGGGGTGGTGGGAATGGGTAAGGGCCTATAGGATTCTGATCGGGCATCATAAGCACCAAAACTTATGTGGCCGCCGTGAAACGCCTTTATGACTTTGGCGTAATAGGCGTGATTCTTTGAGGGGTTATTGAAACCGTATCCGTGAAGGTAGTTGCTATTGGCCTTTGTGACTCCGCCGGCGAGAACCGCAGACCAGCCGTTGCCCATGTCGCCGGTTTGAATATTGAAGTTTTCGCCGTATGTTCCAAAGCTTCCTGCAAAGGTCCCGATGGTAGCGCTGGCCTTCTTCGCCGGTTGCAGCGGAACGAAGTTGATCGCGCCCCCGATATTGTCGTACCAACGGTTGACGGCATAGCCCGGGCCGTAAGTTACAGAGATTCCGCGAATGAGGGACATCTGCGGCACCTCGGATGATTGCCAGACTTCGTAGGCGGGGTCGACCATGGGGACCCCGTCGAAGGTCACCATCACTGTGCCGTCATTGGCGTTACCGGCAATATTGCCCCAACCGGTCTTCATGCCGTTGATGCTGATTGCTGATCGTGGCGCCCCGGTGGAACCATCGCTCGCGACATTCACGCCTGGGGCGACGGCCAGCGCCTGCGCGGAGCCGCCAGCGGGCCCGGCCACGGCCATTTCTCTTTTTCCAATCAGTTTCACCGATTGTGTCGATTTAAACACTTGCTTGCGTGTGGGCAGGTGAGTCAATGTATCGAGCGGCGTGGAGGATGCAGACACCGCTCCGATATTGATTGTGGTCGCGTTCGAGCTCTTGCTTTTGTGCTTATGAAGCGTCTGAGCGTGGACCGCCGGAGCACATGCAAGCGCGACGCCGATGGCTATGTGTGTAGGCCGTAACGGCGCGGCTTTGCGGGGCGTCAATGATCGGTTATTGGTCTGGCGCACGAGAATACCCCCTTTTATGAATATCGTGTCAGGTGTAAAAAGCGCCTGAGATTGTATAAAGGGGGCATGACGTAGGTATGACAACAATCTCACAAGGCCTCGCTCAGCGAGTGGGCGTGGGCCCGCAAAGCCGGACGCCGCCGAATGCCGAATCGAAAGCGCGTGCTTATAAGACGTGAGCGGGGTTTGGGGGGGCCGGGACGCCCCCCAAGCCAACCTGTCACATAATCGTCACTATCGTGTCATTAGCATGTCATGGGCGACGCCCATCCTGTCGACTCAATTAGGAGGGCAGCCATGACGATCCATTACCTGATTCATCTCGCCAACTACTCGGACGGCGTCTTGTACCTCATGATTGCGACCATGACGGTCGCGCTTGCGGTTATCATCGACCGGTTCTGGTATCTACGGCGGACGCTTTTGCAGGGCAATGGTCTTGTGGAGCGACTCGGTGCGTGCCAAGAGGCCTCGCGCGCGCAGCTTAAGGCTCTGGCGGCCTCGCACCCCGAGCTGCCGGAAGCGGTCTTGCTCGATGTCGCCATAGCCCATATCGGGATCACAAGCGGCGAACAGCTTGCCAATCGCCTCGATGAGGCGACTCTCAGATTGGCCCCGACCCTCGATAAGCGCTTGTGGCTGCTGGACACCATCGTCACCCTGGCGCCGCTCTTGGGCCTCTTTGGTACGATCATCGGCATGTTCCATGCGTTTTCGGTCTTATCGGTCCCGGGCCACAAAGCCACTGCCGTCACGGGTGGTATTGCCGATGCCCTGGTGGCCACCGCCTCCGGTTTGTTTGTGGCCATGACCGGGCTTTTGGCCTTCAATGCCCTTAATAACAAGGTTCGCGGCGTGCTCCATCAATTGGATATCGTGAAGGTGATGCTCTTAAACCGCCTCGACGGCGCACCCGTCGTATCGGCCTCAAAAGCCGATGCGCCCGCTAAGGGCCGTCCGATGCCCGCCGCTCTTCTGGATTAAGCGATGAAGATGCGTTATTTCGAGACACGTAAGGGGCGAATCGAGCTCATACCCATGATCGATGTCATGTTCTTCTTGCTCGTATTTTTTATGATTTTGACCTTACGCATGATTCCGG
>JAJYPQ010000229.1 GCA_021795255.1 Pseudomonadota bacterium | reverse complement strand
TCCAACCGTTGTAATCTGCATTGTCGCCTCCTTCCGGTCAGTGGTACGTCACACGCTCCACTTTGGCACTTTTGATGCCGGTTAGGGGGCGACCATCCCATTATTGTGGGCGAGCCTCTTGTGCGCCGGAAACCGGCCATGCGGCCGGCAATGAGCGCACGGCTCGCCCGCAGGACGGCCGCGGCCGTGCCGAAGCGGGAGCGAAGGCACAAAGAGTGCGCTTAAGACCGAAGGCGCGAGGGCGACTGTCCCGTCGCGCTTACTGAGGGCCAGCGCACAATCGAAATCTTCGGTTTGGTGACCTGGCTGCCGGAAAACGTGTTCCGCTGGGTCGGCGGGCAAGGCGTGCAACTGGGTGCCGCCCATGATGAACAGAATACCCGCGCGGGGTTCGCGGCGTTTGTCTCCGGGAAGTCCAAGGCGCACAGCGGCATGCTGGGCGACGACGCGGGCGGGAAGTCCTCTTCCTCGAAGAAGGGGCCTGCCCCTAGGGCCGAGGGCGAGGGGGCCAAGAACGCAGACCAGAGTCAGGGAGAAAAAGGGGCCGCCACCGGGAACAAGGTGGCGGGGGGTGGGACTCGAATTGATTCTTCAGGCCAAGACAGTTAAGGCAGTGGCGACTTGTTTTCCGGACGACCCGCCGCCCGTGCGGCGGTTTTTCGCGCCTTGATTTTTTCAAACGTGGCCGAAAAAGCATCTCGCTCTGGGACGCCTTTAGCTGGGTAGGGCGGCCCCCCGAAGGCATAAATAGCAGCGGCCTCGCGCCACGCTGTTGAGTAATCGTAGTTTTCGTTGCCGATGGCGCGCGCTTCCAACAACTCCTTCTCCGCCTCCAGCGCCCGCTGCTTCCAGGCATCCGAGGCCTCCATCCAGGACTTGACGGCCTTCCGATGGGTCGCCAGGGTCAATAAGGGCTGCTCCGGCTCTGCCGTTAGGCGGTCCACGAATCGGAGCGCCATCCGCGCAGCGATTCCGCCGGTCTCGCCGCGCTTCTCTTGGGTGCTTCCGAACGCCAGATCAGGGATCGAGGGTTTACCGTCTTCACCAAAATAGCCCGTAGTTTGCACCTACAAGATAATGTGTTATTAGGGGATAAGTAACCACCAAACGGCGCGAATGTCAAGGTGCTGGTGGTGGCTGGACAAAGATGCTCGGTGATACCCAATGCACGATATAGCTGTTCAGCGACCGTCGGGATCAGGCGCGCGGGGAGCCAGATGGCGACGAAAAGGCGCTTCCCGACCTGGGCCTTGTCGAGCAACTAAGCATCACGTTCACCAAGGATCGCCAAGCCATCCGGGCCGGCCGCCGCAACCGCTCCACGGGTGCGATCACGCAGGCGCTGTTGAAGGAGGTTGGGCGGCGGATATAAGTGGCCCTATTTAGCCACCTATCGAAGAGATCGCAGAAATAGAATACTTAAGGCCCGCTGCCCGTTTGCGCAAATGCCCCATGGATTCATTTGTCGTATCCCGAGCACCATCCACCGTGATTATTCCCGTGGTCATCTGTCCAGACAGAAGGAAGCGGATTGCGGCTTCCGTGTTTTTAAGAGCCAGCCGTTGCCCGTCAAGAAATCGCTCCATATTGGTCATAGCATATCCCCCGTTTTTTGAAGACTCACGAAGTTTACCCCGCGTCGCTTAGGTTTGGATAGTAAGTTCCTACCTGCGTTAGGGTCCCGCAAAAATATGGGTCATGGGTGCAGGTGATGTGCTGACCACCATCGGCGCGCTAAGTCTTGAGCCTGGGCGATTTGTGCGGGGGTAGCGAGATGCTCTAGAGATTGCACAGCCTGAGCAGTGCGCAGGTCGTCATGGGGCGTCGCATGAGCCTTAGCGATAAGCATCCACTTCAACGCTTGCGCATAGTTCTGTGGGATACCGTGGCCCTCGGCATATAGCCAACCGAGACTGAATTGCCCATAGGCATCGCCTTGCTCGGCTGACTTACGGTACCATTTTGCAGCCTTTGTGTAATTCCGAGGCACACCGTGACCGTTGGCGTAGACATCACCCAAGTTGTCTTGCGCTACAGCGTTTCCTGCATGGGCACTTTTGCGATACGAGTTAGCACTGGAACCATCAGACATAGCATTAACAATGCCACCAAAATTACCTTGTGCTGCGGATTTATGCGACCACTTGAGCGCCTCGGTGTAATCCCGTGGAACACCGTGGCCCTCGGCGTACATCTGACCCAGATTATCTTGCGCATTGGCATACCCTTGCTCGGCTGCCTTGCGGTACCACTTCAGCGCCTGTGCATAGTTCTGCGGGATACCACGGCCCTCGGCATACATCAGGCCCAGATTGTCTTCTGCCTCAGCATCCCCTTGTGCTGCGGCCTTGTGGTACCACTGGAACGCCTGAGCATAGTTCTTGGCGGCTGTGAACGTAAGGCCCATAATTAACTGCGCCTTGGCATCTCCCTGTGCAGCGGCTTTACGATACCACTGTAATGCTTGCGTGTCGGGCAACAACATCGAACTTACAAACCATGGGTTCCCTTGCTCAGCTTTGCGAAACCATTTTGCGGCCTTGGCCGCATTTCGGGGCACACACCTTGACCTTGGGCATAGTCAACACCTAGCTCGAACTGCGCATCGACAACCGCAGTGCCTTCCTTGGGTGTCATAGCGGCCCATGCGCTACCGGCTACCACCACTGCGGAGACACAAACAGTAACCATTGCGAGCCGTCGAAGCATGGACATTTATCGCCCTCCCTGAATGATGATTACGGAAACTCTACCACATGTTTAATTGAGGACAGAAAGGCTTGCAAGCGGGGCCAGGATATTAAATATATGGATATGGCGATCTTCCTGTTGTTTGTTGTCCATTTGAATATCTCCTACAAACCCAACATCCCCACCAGATCCTCAGCCCGCAGGTGCGTATAGCGTTTTAGCATCTGAAGCGTTTTGTGTCCCGTGATCGCCGCCACCTGCATGAGATTCAGCCCCTTTTCAAACAGCCGCGAGGTCGCCTCATGGCGCAGGTCGTGGAAGGTCAGGCCCTCTATCCCAGCCGCCCCGCAGACCCGCTCAAAGGCCTGCGAGATCGAATCGGGACGCATACCCCACACCCGCCCATCCAGACGCCTAGGGAGCCCGTCCAGGACCCCCAACGCCGCCGTGGACAACGGTACGCGCCGGGGTGTCCCGTTCTTGGTCTCGGGGATCAACAAGACCTTGGCCTTGCGATCCAGGTGTTCCCACCGCATGGCCGCGATCTCCCCGCGACGCATGGCGGTTTCGATGGCCCAGGTGATGATGGGGCCGATCTCCCCGCCTTAGGCCTGGGCGGCGGTCATGAGCCGGCCGTGCTCGTCACCGACTAAGCGGCGGTCACGGCCTTGGGGAAGGCGAGGCTTACGGACAAGATCCACCGGATTCCGCACAGACTCCATACCCCACTCCCTGGCGGCGATGTTGAACATGTGGCGGAGCGTGGCGAGATAGATCAAAATCGTCTTTGGGCTCGAGCCCTACTCCGCCGCTTTGATCTTAATGGTGTCCGCTATGTCTTTGCCCCGGATGCTCGCCATAGAGCGCCCGCCCAAGGCGCTGGCGGCCCACCACTTTATAATACTGGTCTGGCCCTTCGACTTCTTGCCGCTCACGACCTCACACTCGTATCTCTCCAGAGCCTCACGCAGAGTCGTGGACTCGGCCTCGGCGCGGGAGACAAACACGCCCCGCGCGATCTCGGATTCGATCGTGGCCGCCCATGCCTCGGCTTCGGCCTTGGCATCGAACGTGCGGACCTGCGGGCGATAACCCCGGCGGCGTATGTGGGCCTGCCATACCCGGCGACCGCCTGGGCCCTTGCGCGGAATGAATGACGCCATAACACCCCCCCGTTAGTTAATTAACAGGTGTACTTTATCTCTTTTGAGGCACGGTTACAGCAGGATTACAGCAAAGGCGTACAGGCGGGGGTGGTAGAGTTGCGTAAGTGCTTGATTTTATGGTGCGCCCGGAGAGATTCGAACTCCCGACCACCTGGTTCGTAGCCAGGTACTCTATCCAACTGAGCTACGGGCGCGTTTTGGAACGACCAACTGTTTCTAACGGATGCTCCGTCTTTTGCCACACTATCCCGGCGTTGGGTACCTTTAAGAACACCGGGGCTTCATAAGATCCACGACGGCGCGGATCAGCGGCTTAACGCTACCCGCCCACAATGGCCCTTACGATCTCCTTGCGACCTCTTTAAGCCCACAAGGCGCCGCATTATAAAGCGCCCCAAGGCTTCACGCCACCCCTCTTTGCAAGACGGCGAGCCTTGCGGTACCGCATCATGCCGCCTAGCGGCGCATGACCAGTAGCGGCAGGTGCCCCAGCCTGGGCCGGCCCGCCGCGCAGACCTTACCCTCGTAAATGATGGCGGAGAGAGAGGGATTCGAACCCTCGATGGAGTTTTTGACCCCATACTCCCTTAGCAGGGGAGCGCCTTCGACCGACTCGGCCATCTCTCCAAAAAGAGCGCACAGCATACCTTGCGCGGGCGTTTCAGAAAAGGGTGAGCTCAGTCCTTGGAGCCCTCTTCCTCGATAACTCCCGTCTCGCGCTCTTTTTGGATACGCTCATAGATCTCCTCGCGATGGACAGGGACATCCTTCGGCGCGTTGACCCCGATGCGAACCTGATTGCCCTTGATGCCCAGTACCGTGACCTGCACGTGGTCGCCGATATTAAGCGTCTCACCGATACGTCTCGTCAGAATCAGCATATCGCCGCTCTCCTTAAAACCTGCCTTGAGCCTTCCTGGTTTCCAGCTCCCCACGAGGACCTGCTTTGGGTCCGCTTTCCATTGACTGCTCGTCCCTGAGACGACGCTCGCCGACTCAATGCTTGCAGCTTTTATGCCAACGGCACCGCGGCCGTGATCTCGGCATCAAGACCAAAGGCGCTATGAAGCGCGCGCACCGCCAACTCCAGGTACTTTTCCTCGACGACCACCGATATCTTGATCTCGGATGTCGATATCATCTGAATATTGATGCCTTCTTCGCCTAATACGCGGAACATCGTACTCGCAATCCCGGCATGCGAGCGCATACCCACACCCACGACCGAGATCTTGGCGATACGCTCGTCACCGCGTACCTCACGGGCCTTCAAGGCGCCCGCGGTCTTCTCCAAAATCTCACGCGCCTGACGATAATCGCCACGCGGGACGGTGAACGTGAAGTCGGTGGTCTTATCGGCCCCGACGTTCTGGATGATCATGTCGACGTTGATATTGGCTTGGGCGACGTCGCCCAAGATCCGGTAGGCGACACCGGGCTCATCCGGCACACCCTTGATCGTAAGCTTGGCCTCATCTTGGCTGAAGGCGATCCCCGATATCAGCGCTTGCTCCATCTTGGATTCCTCGTAAGTAATTAATGTTCCGGGCCCGTCGTCGAAGGACGAGAGCACCCGCAGGGGCACCCGATACTTGCCCGCGAACTCGACCGACCGGATCTGGAGAACCTTGGCGCCGAGACTTGCGAGCTCGAGCATTTCCTCGACGGTAATGCGCTCGAGACGCCGCGCCTGTGGACAGACGCGCGGGTCGGTCGTATAGACACCATCCACATCCGTGTAGATCTGACATTCATCGGCCTTGAGGGCCGCGGCCATGGCCACCGCCGTCGTATCCGACCCTCCGCGCCCCAAGGTCGTGATATTGCCCTCTTCATCGACCCCTTGAAATCCGGCGATGACGACCACCCGCCCGGACGCCAAGTCCTGGCGCACGCGTCCGTCGTCGATCGCGGTGATGCGCGCCTTACCATGCACACTGTCGGTACGGATATGGACCTGCGCGCCCGTGTAGGACCTGGCCGGACAGCCGAGCTCCTCCAGGGCCATACTGAGGAGCGCGATCGTGACCTGTTCACCCGTGGCCAGCAGCACATCGACCTCGCGCGGCGGGGCGTTGGGGTGAATGGACCGGGCCATGGCCAGCAAGCGATTGGTCTCGCCGCTCATGGCCGATACCACCACCACCATATCGTGGCCACGGGCGCGTTCCGCCGCCACGCGCTTTGCAACCGCCTGGATGCGCTCCACGGTTCCGACCGAGGTGCCGCCGTATTTCTGCACGAGCAAGGGCATAATTTGAGGGTCTGGCATGAGAAAGACGCGAAGATTACCGCGCCCTTCCTTGCGTGTAAACGAAAAACCGCCCTCTAGGCGAGGCGGGCGCGCAAGAAGGTGCGCCCGGCCTCCAGGGCCTGCTCCACGGCCCCGGTATCGGCGCCACCCGCCTGAGCCAGTTCCGGGCGGCCACCGCCCTTGCCACCGAGTACGCGCGCTGCCTCATTCACGAGGTCGACGGCGTTCACGCGCGACACCACATCGGGGGTGACTCCGGCAATCAGGGTGACCCGTCCGCCCGTGACCGAGGCCAGCAGGACGGCAGCCGGACGCAGCTCATCCTTCAGACGATCCATGGCCTCGCGCAGACCCTTCACGTCGCCGTCGAGGCGCCCCACGAGGGTCTTTACGCCCCCCTGCTCAATGGCCTCGGCCGCCAGATTCCGGCTTGCGGCAAGCCCCGCCTTGGCATGGGCCTGCTCGAGCTCCTTCTCCAGGGCCTCGACG
>JAJYPQ010000228.1 GCA_021795255.1 Pseudomonadota bacterium | reverse complement strand
ATAAGTCCGCCTTTTCGGTACCGGGCCTCGAATGATGACCCCCGTGAACATTACGGCAACGTTCGCAAGTGGAAAATGACGCGGCTCGCTAAGTTATTGCCGCCTCCTTATTGCCGCCTCCACGCCGCCACCGCCGATAGATCAATGATTGCCGACCGCAAGGGCTGGCGCGGATCCCGCCGCGCCTCCCTCTCCATCCTCTTGCGTGCCCGATAGCGCCTCGCCGCCTCGGCGTTGCGGATGGCGCGCGGTATCGGGCTGGCGGGCCGCCCGCGCTTGGGGGCCTTGTTTTCGTCGTCGCCGACCCGGTTGCTTCCCGCTCTCGCGGATCCCTTGGTTTGCCTGTTCATAGCGATGCTCCTATGCTGTTTCTATGGCCTATTATAGATGACGCATCATATTTATTCAAGCTATTTCGATGATGCGTCATCGTAAATAGGGGGACGGGGTGAGGGGGTCAGCGCCGCGCCGCTGACCGCCAGGCGCCCCCCACGCGGTTTTGATTGGCGCTTTAGCCAGTTGCGGCCCGGTGGGTCGCCGGCCGGGCGCCTATAAGCACCCGGCACTCCGCGCCCTACGCCGCCACCTGCCCTTGGTCGGCCAACAAGGCTTTGATGAACCCGTGCGCCTTGGAGGCCTGCGCGGCGGCCGTCAAGATGGCCTTCTTGTCGCTCTTGAGGATCGCGATCCAGTGGGCCAGGTAGTCGGCGTGATCCTGTAGGGTGCTGCCGATGATCCCCAGGTCGGCGGCCAGGAACGCGGACCCCATCTCCGCGATCAGTTCCTCGAAGGCATAGGCCGCATCGCCAAACCGTCCGCTAAAGTCGCGGGCTAGGCGCGACGCGTGGCCACTGCTGTGGGTCACCTCGTGGAGGGCGGTGCTATAGAAAGCTTCCGGGTTTATGAAGGCCTCGCGGGCTGGCAGGTAGATGGTGTCGGTGGCCGGACGGTAGAAGGCCTGCGCACCGCCCTCGACGATCCGGGCCGGGCTCGCTTGCAAGATCCGCTCGGCGTCCTCGATGGGGGCGAAAGGCGCGCGGGGTTCGCGGGCCGGGGCCTCGATGCCGTCCACTTGGTCGAGGTTGAATACCCGGAAGCTCTTCAAGACCGCGCCCCGTGTGGTCTCCGTCTCGCCGGTTTCCGTGTTGCTCTCCTGCGCCTCCCAGGGCTTATAGAATACGCACAAGGTCCCGTGCTCGCCCTTGCGGACCTGGCCGCCCTTGTCGGACGCTTGCTTGTACGTGAGCCAGTAAGGGGAGGTGTAGGCGTTCTGGAGGCCTGCGGCCCAAAGGATGAGAGTGTTTATGCCCTGGTAGGGCTTGCCCGTGGTGAGGTTCATGGGTAGGGATGGCTGCGAGTCCCACAGACGCCGGCCCGTGGTTCGGGCTTGCTCCATCGCCTCCAATATCTGGTCGGTGATCTGCTGATGAATGTCGGTCTTAACCCCCTGCGGATTGTTGAGCCCCGAGCCCTCGGTTTGGCTTCTGGCGTCCTGCTTGCGGCTGTTCGTATTCATGGTCCGTCTCCTGTTTGTGTGGTCCTGCGTCTTGCGTCACCCGTCGCCCTCATCCGGGACCGCGTCAGCGCGCGGGGTTGCGACCGGCAAGCGTAGTGACGCCCCGCCCGTTTTTGGCGGGGTGGCGCGGAGCTTGTGAGGGAGTCGCGCGCGCAAGCGGCACGGGGCGACGGGTGAGGCTGGCAGGACCACCGGAGACGGATTAAGAACAGCCGCGGACGCCGGGGTTAAGGCTTAAATGGGGGGGTACTAAGGGTAGCGGGTAGGGGTGAGATCGTGGCTTGTGGGGCTTCCTACGCGGCTGTTTTTTGCGGCGGGCCTGACGCGCGAGCCCGTGAGTCCCGACGCCTCAAGCATGTCTCAAGCTATTCCACGGGAATGCTCACGGCAAAGCTAAGCGGCTGTTTTTACGGCAAGATGCCGACGGAAGGCAGAGTTACAGCCTGGCGCCATCCGACCTTTATGGTAACGCGCCAGTGAAGATCAGGGGCGCTTATAGTCACCGCCCGGCGTCGTTAAGAACGGGACTCGTCAGAATTGTAGATGCCGGTCCTCAATACCCCGACACCCAATTATCGAGTAGATAATGAGTTTACGCCAAATGACGATACGGAAATGGGTGCTGTGGCCATTTCCATTTGTATCGACCCTATTAATGACGATTCCCGGTGGAAGTTGCGACATCAGTCCCACCGAGACCTGTCTATCTAATGCTTCATCCCGACTAGGTGCGTAAGAGTGGACTTCATAAGGCGGCTCGATAAATCGCCCATCTTCCTCAAGGTAAACAATACCGCGCACAATCTTTTCTGCGAATCGATCAAGTCTTTGTAACGGAATGGCCTCCTGCACATCCCTGGGTACCCCATTCGATGGGCCGAAGCCGGGATACACCTTTTCGGCCGGAACTTGCCCGTTCAGAGCGTTTTCCAATTTGCACCTCTGTTGTTCCCGTGCCCGCCGATCCTTGTCGGTTTCGGCGGATGCCGACGAGATGCTGCGCCGGGCTCTTTCGTAAAACACCTCATCATCCGAATCGCGCGGATTAAGACCCAGTGCCAATGCCAACGGGATTCGCAGATTATCCTCGATGCCGTTATATTGCTGATTACACTCAATACAGCTCGGCACTTTCCATTTGGCGCAATTTGCGGGCGTTGAGTCCGGGTACCATGCCTGAGGGAACACATGGTCCCAATTGCGCTCTTGAACCCACTTGAGACAATAAACGCAACGCCCCTGCCCCGGGTTTTTTGCCATCACTCCCTCTCTCTTCCTGAACCATTCTTCTTCCCAAGGAACTATAGCGTCACCATGGTAGCGCCTCAAGCTGCGATTTCTGATCGGATTAGCCAGCCGCCTGGCAGCGCGCCCGCAACCCGTCCCACCAGATTCTGATCGTTCCAGACAACCAGCGCACTCGGGAAGGGCGCGGACCCTTGGCTATTGCCGAACTTTAAGCGGCCTTTGAGCATAATCACATCGGCCTGGCCGACCACGGAATTGTGCCACCAGCGCGTGTCTGTCCGGCTCGGCACCAACCCTATGACTGTCGCGCCGCGCTCCCCCTCTTCTTTGCACTTGGCGACCCATGAGGGGAGCGCCCGGCTGTAAGGCGGGTTCACGAACACGAGGCCTGCCCACTGCCGCGAAAGGCCGTCGTCGTTCTCCGTCCAGCGCGTGAGCGCGGGCACCGGGCCGTCCGGTGATGGCGAACAGGGATCAAGGTCGAAAGCCTCCCGGTTGGCGGCGGCCAGGATGGCAGCCAGCAGCGTGGATGGGGTCTGCCATGTCTGGTCCCTCGATGATAGGCAAGCGGCATAGCCTTTGCGCTTGCTGATGCGAGGCATGATTTTGAGGGCGGCCGCGAGGGTCAGGTAGCTTTGGATGGTGCCCTGCCCGGCGGCGAGCGCCGCTATCGTGTTGCGGGATAGGGACGCCTTCCGCGCCGCCTCTCGCTGTCCGTATCGCGCGGCCAGCGTTTCGGGCCCGGGTCGCAGTTCATACCCGACCTCGCGTAACGCAGCGGTCAGAACGGACAGCCGGCCCTGGCCCTTTTTCAACCGGGTGACGGTTTGCCGGGGCAAGTCCAGGTCCGGTAGGTGGCTCAGACAATGATGCATTTGGGACTCACTTTTTGAGCCAGTATATCAGCTCAAGATTGTATCGAAAAAAAAGGCCGGGGATGCCCCGGCCGGTTTGGGGTTAGATAAACTCGCCCAGAAACTCCCGCGCGTCGCGGGCCTCGACCTCATCGAGATCCCCCGCCTTAAGATGGGCATCCAGCCAACCAAGGACTTCGGCGTGGGTCATAGTGACCGTCAGTTCCACGCCGCGGCTTTTCTGAAAGCAAGAAAAGGTGATTTTCCCCCGGCTCACTTCGTAGGTCACAGCTTCATAACGTGCGTGCCCATCTTCATTAATAAAGACGACTGCGTTTAAATCATTCATCACAACCTCCTGTTTGCTGTTACTTATAAGGACCATCATACTTATCTGCGCGGGGGGAAATTGCCGCTCATCAGTGTCTTCCTCAATTTGGGCTTCGATACCAGCGGAGGACCAGCCGATCCAGCCCAGTGGCCACCAGCCCCCCGATAAAGAGCGCCGCGCCGACGGCGAGCGAGGCCTTCCAGGAGCTGGCGATGTATTGATAGGAGGGATAGACGTAGCGCCATCCCGGCACGATCCAGTGACCGTTGAAGTAGAACTGATGCCCAAGGAGCGCGCCCCGCGCGTCCAGCATTAGGAAACGCATGACTGCCCACGGCCGCGGCTCGATGCCGCGCGCGGCCCACAAGATCGTGCCGCCCAGGGTTAGCGTGATCGCCGGAAAGCGTACACTGCGCGCCGCAGGCCCGATTGTTTTATCCATGAGCTTTTGACCTCCGCTTTTTTGTGGCCGCCTTGGGCTTGACGGCCGTTACCGGCATGGCAAGCGCAGCGCCAGCCTTAGCGGCCTCAACACGCTTCACGACAAAGGCGCTTTGTTGTGCTTCAAACTCCGCGATTGTCCGTGCGCCGACTGCGACCTCGCCTAAAGCGTCTTCCCACAGCCCTGTCACTCCCGGGTCGGTTAGGACTTCCGGCAGGGCCGCGACCAGGGCGCGCCCTCGCGGGGTGCTGATGACCTGTTTGCCTTTGCGCTCTATAAACTCGCGCTTGACCAGGGTTTCCAGGATGGCGGCGCGGGTCGCTTCGGTCCCCAGCCCGGAGGTCTCCTTCAAGCGGGCCTTGATCTTCGGGTCGGTCACCAGCCTATGGACCGACGACATGGCGGCGATCAGGGTGCCATCCGTGAAGCGCCCCGGGGGCTTCGTCACACGGTGATCAATGGTGCCGGACACCCACTCCACGGCGTCGCCCATCTTCATGAGTGGCAACACCTGCGCCTCGTCCTCATCCTTCTCCCTGTCGGGCTGCATAACGGACCGCCAGCCAATCGTCTTGATGATCCGTCCACGGGCAAGCCATTGATGGCCGCCGCAATCCGTCACTGTGACGGTTTTTGTGAAGGCATGGGGCGGGTAGAACTGGCAAACATAGGCCTTGACGATCAATTCATAGACCTGGCGCTCGGCCTCGGACAGCGCACCGATCTGCACTTGGTCATGGCTGGTCGGGATGATGCCATGGTGGGCTCCGATCTTCTTGTCATTCCAGGCTGCGCTTTTGAGGCTCAAGTCTGCACTTTGAGCGAGCGGCGCAACCGAGGGGTTGACGGTAACGACGGCGGCCAGGACTAGGCGCGCGTCGGCGAGCTGTGACTCGGGGAGAAAAGCGCAATCCGTGCGGGGGTAAGACGTGAGCTTGTGCGTTTCATATAGCGCCTGCGCCGCGTTCAAAGTGTCCTGGGCGCTCAAACCAAACTTGGCGCTTGCGGCCGCCTGGAGCTTCGACAAGGTGAACGGCAGGGGCGGTCCCTCGGTTCCATCCTGCGACTCAAAAGACGTGATCTTGCCCTGCTTGCCGGCCACGTCATTGGCAATGGTCTGGGCGGTCGGCAGGCTGGTAAGACGGCCTTCTGTGTCGAGTCCTGCGAAGTCGGCAGGGGCCTTCCAGGTCGCCTTATATTCTCCGTTTTGGTGTCGGAACGTCGTGACAGGAACATAGAACTGCGTCGGTACGAAGGCCTCAATTTCGGCGTCGCGGCGCACCACCAGGGCCAAGGTGGGCGTCTGCACGCGGCCTACGCTCACGACGCCTGCGCCATTGCTCTTGAGGGTATAGGCCCTTGTCAGATTCATCCCCACAAGCCAGTCGGCGCGGCCTCTGGCTTCGGCGGCATCGCGTAGCGGTACATAGACCTTGTTATCTTTGAGACTTGCCAGAGCCTTTTGCACGCTGGCCGGATCGAGGGCGGCCAGCCAGATGCGCTTGGTAGGGCCCTTCCACTTGAGAGCGTCCAGGATCTCGTCCACCAAAAGCTGGCCTTCTCTATCGGGGTCGCCCGCATTGACGACTTCCGAGACATCCTTTAAGAGAGCCTTGATGGCAGCCAGTTGGTCCTTTGCCGAGGCCTTCGCGACCTTCTGCCAGGCCTGCGGGATGATCGGCAGATCTTCCAAGCGCCAGCGCTTCTTTCCAGAGCCGTTCACTGGGACACTGTCTGGCAGATAGGCGTCGGGCTCCGCGAGTTCGTAGAGGTGGCCGAAAGCCCACGTCACTACATCAGACCCACATTGTATATGGGTCCTGGTAGGCTTCTTCTGGCCTGGCAACTGTGCCGCGATGGCTTTTCCCAGGCTCGGTTTCTCTGCAATAAAGAGGCGCATTATTGTAACTCCTTATCTTCGCATGTAGACGGCCATATAGACGAATGCCACGGCGGACTGTCGGGAGGCATACCAGTGAGCAAGCCCGCCTGCTCGCGCGTCATGCCGAACATTTCTGTGAGACATGAAAAGGCGTGGTGCGGGTCTGATTCGATCGCGACGTACGCGCCACGCCCCTCTTCATCTTCTACGGTGGGGCACCCCGTCAGCCAAAACTCACCTGTCACCGGGTTATGGCAGAGCGCTGAAATTATGACGGCGCGCTCGCCGGGCGCAATTTCTTCCAATTTTGCCCGCGCCGCTAATATCTTAATTTCATCTAGCGTCGCGCGCGCCGTTAATTCTGATAACTTGATCA
>JAJYPQ010000227.1 GCA_021795255.1 Pseudomonadota bacterium | reverse complement strand
GCGTAAGGACTGGGACCCCGAGCTTTTGCGGCTATTCGGTATCTCGGAGCAGACCTTGCCGACTTGCGCGCCCAGCCGCTATCCTTTTGGCGGCTTAAGGGCAGGCGGCGCCCACGTCCCCCTTACCATCATGATGGGCGATCAAGGGGCGGCGCTTTTTAGCGAGGGGGCCCCGCGCCCGGACACGATCTACATCAATATGGGGACCGGGGCCTTTCTTCAACGGCCGGTCGTTCATGCGACGGTCGATTGGGGTCCCCTGCTGTGGAGTGTCGCGCTTCAAAACGGCCACGATAGCCTGCACGTCTTGGAGGGGACCATCAACGGCGCGGGCTCCGCTCTTGCCTGGGGAAGCGAGGCCTTGCCCTATCGCGATCTGGCTCGGCACTGCGAAACGCTTTTGAAAAGTCGCGACCCGCGGCCGCTATTTGTAAATTCCATAGGGGGGCTTGGGTCTCCCTATTGGCGTCCGGACCTGCCACCGCATTTCGAGGGCGACGGGACCATGACCGCCAAAGCGGCAGCTATTATCGAAAGCGTCGTCTTTCTCGTGAACGAAAACGTCCGCGCGATACGGGCCCAAACCGGCCCCTGCGCGGGGCTCGTCGTCACCGGCGGCATGGCGGCCTGTGACGGGGTGTGCCAAGCACTTGCCAACCTGAGCGGCCTTGGGGTGCGCCGTCCCGGTGAAGGCGAGGCGACCTCGAGGGGACTCGCCTTCCTCGCAGCCGGGGCCCCTGCGGAATGGCCCAAGAGTCCGGGTGAACAGGCATTCGCACCGACCGAGGACGAAGCGCTCAGGGACCGCTACCATAAATGGTGCGCGCTCATGCCCTCATGGCACGGGGAGAATTAAACGTTGGGTGTCGCCGCGAGCGATCCGATCCGGTAAAACCCCCCTGAACCGCTTCATAACCCGGTCTGCGGTACACCGATAGCCGGTCAGCTTCCCGCCAAAGATACTAATGAGGCGGGGCACGGGGCCATCCGCCAACAGCACGGCCTCGCGCGCCCGGGCACTAAATCCATGGGCGGCCCGGGGCAGCACCCGCAGACCAGCAAAACTTTCCTCCACGGTCGGCGACAGATCCGGGAAGTAACTCGTCAGCACCTCTTGCAGATAGATGATCTCGTCCTGGGTCGCCGCCGAGAACGCCGGGTCGCCGATATAGGCGGTCTCGGTCGTGCCGGTCAGTATCCGTCCGTGCCAAGGCATCACAAAAACAGCTCGGCCGTCGCGCGGGGCCTCGGTGTAGTAGATGCCTTGGCGGAGGGTACCAGGCGTTATGATGTGGGCCCCTTGGACTAGGTCGTGAGCGAGGCGCGGCGGGCCCGGCAAAATCCGACCGAGAGTCTGTCCTACCCAGGGACCAGTCGCATTCACGAGGACCTGGGCCGAACACGACGCCACCGATCCGGCAGTCAAAAAGCGTACTTCGTAGCGCGGCCCCACACGCTCGGCGCCGATAAACCGGGCGCCGATGCGCAACTCGGCACCGAAATCCTGGGCCGACTGGGCCACAGCCCGCGTGAGCGCGGCATCATCGGTCTGGGCATCGTAGTAGCGAAATACGGCCTTGAGTCCGGCCGTCTTCAAGCCATCGAGGGTATCCCAATGGCGCGGCGCTACGCGCTGAAATCCGCCATGAGCGCCTTGGGCCAAGGCCCGATACAAGAGGAGGCCCGCCGTGATGCGGGAAGGACTGCGTCGCGAATGCCCGTACACCGGGATGTAGAAGGCCTTACGTTCGACCAGGCTTGGCGCGATCTTCAACAAGGTTTCGCGCTCACGCAAAGACTCGCGCACCAGGCCAAGCTGTCGCGACTCAAGGTACCGCAGACCACCATGGATCAATTTCGACGATCGACTCGAGGTCCCAGAGGCCAGGCTCTCCTGTTCGAGCAGCAGGACACTGTATCCGCACACCGCGGCCGCTTGGGCCACACCGACCCCCTGAATACCGCCACCTATCACCACGACATCGAAACGCGTGCTCACGACGCCACGGCTCCTAAAGCAGAGCCAAGCTCCGCTATCGCAAAGGTCTCAACCAGGGCTACCCCGCGTAGCGCAAGCGCGCGCGCATAAGCGGCGTCGTCGACTTCGTAGACTACGAGGGTACTGCCCTCGTGGCCCAAGAAGCCGCGCGCCGGCAGCCCGTCTTTGTCACAAAAATGGTATTCGGGGGCCAGGGATTGCGCGCTTCGGTTGCTAAACTGCCGATAGCGCTTCGTCACAACCCCGATCCGCGGCCAAAGCCCCCGGGCCACGCGCAGCGCCGGAAGCGAAAATGAAATCAGCACGGTCTGGGCCAAAACCGGTTGCAAGAGCGAGTAACTGGCCGCCACAACGACATCGGCGCCAAAGCGCTTGACGGCCTGACGCTTGATTTCCACAAAGGCCGTGACGTGTGGGTAGCGGGTAAGGAATGCGGCGAGATCAGCGAGGCTCGCCACCGGGTTGTCCTGAAAACGGGCACCGAAGCGCTCCGGCCACGAGGCCCTGAGAACCCGAACCGCCGCATACGAGCGCTCGTCTATGGCACCGGATACGCCGCACAGGCGCTGGCAGTCGTGGTCATGAAACAAAACGGGTACACGATCGGACGTCAATTGGACGTCGACCTCGACATAGCGCGCGCCGGCCGCAACCGCGGCCTCTAAAGCTGCGAGGGTGTTTTCGGGATAGCGATGCGCATAGCCGCGATGGGCGACCAGTTCGACCATAATGTCTTTATCGTTGGTCCACAATACCGTCTCGCCGAAGGCGGGGGCCCGCGGGCGAGCAGTACGCTACACCCAAGGATAGCCCCGCTTCAATCAAAACCCGCTCCGCTAGTCTGAAATCTTGCCCCCGGAAGTCGTGCCCCGGTTCCGACCCGGCCGGACCCTCCGCCCCGGCGGATCAGGGCTTCTCGTGACCCCTAGGCGAGCGAAAGTTCCCCATTGGCGCCATCGACTTAGTTCCAGGATTAAGGCGAGAGGGCATTCCTTCGCTTGCAGCGGCTTAAGCAGTGGGGTGGCGTCGTTACCTCGCGCCCCAGACTTCCCGCCAGGCTGTGAATTCCGATGCGCGGATTCGATAGCGCGCGAAATGACCTTCATGCAGGTTTATAAGTTCGGCTTCGACGACCTCGACAAAACGATCGCGATCGCTGTGGTCGATCTCTTTCTCTGACCACGCTGCTATTCTTGATGGGGCGTCCCTCCGCCCCACGCGCGCCCGGACGAGTTCGGCGATGAGTTCACGAAACTGTTCGCGGTAGCGGAGCCAAAAGGGATCGGGTTCGCCGCGGGATTGGCGAACGGCGGCGTAGCGAGCGGCCGAGCGCTCGTATGCCCAGATGAAGACGTCCTTGAGAAGACCGGTCTTGTTCATCTCGTAAACGCTGAGCATGGCTTCCGTATAGGTCCGCCGGGGCACATCGGCGAACGAAAGCGGCGTTAGGTTGCATTTGATGAGCGGGATATTGGCGGCGAGACGCGATACGCGCTTATTCACATCGTCAAAGGGCTGTAGGTGGGGAAGCTGCGCCATCACGAAGAACGCTCGTTCAAACGGATCGCAGATTGCGGCAGCGGTTGCCAGGATCTGATCGAAGCTTTCCTCGATGAGCTGCGGCACCTCCAGCGGATGGGAGACGAAGCGTTCTATTCCGATGGCGATGTAACGCCGCCTGCCAGCCGCCGTGGGATCGAGCAGGGGGTTGTTGGCGAGGAGCGCGTGGAGATTGAGGAGGGTGTACCGGTTGAAGCCGATTTCGGCGGCGGCGCCGACCAGGAACTCGATCGCGTCCTTGTGGTTCAGGATCATCTGCGTCTCGAGATACGCGCGACCAGCGACCTCTTCGCCCAGCTCGATGAGGCGTTTGGTGTCGACGAGCGAGTAAGTGTTGCCTTCGAGACGGCTCGAATTCCAAGCAAGATCGATCAACAGCCTTCTGAGGATCTGTTTGGTGTAGGTGCCCGCGGGCTGTTCGGCGATCTGCGAGCGGCCAATCGCCGCCAAATACGTACGGTCCCGGCCGCTCAGATAGAAAGAAGTGTTCGGCCGATAGCGGTCGAGAAATTTGCGATCGTAACCGACGGGCTTGCGCGCCCCCGGCGCCTGGCGAGCAGAGTCGCGGATTGCTGTCCCGGCTTCAGACAGCGGAATGACGGGTTCGCCGGGCTCTGTCCGCACTGCCGCGACCTTGGACACATCGGGCATCCGGTATCTCGCCCAGCGCCCTTCACCACCCATGATGAGGCGATTTCGAGTGACAAGGTGCTTGAGGCGATACTGGAGGGTGCGCAGGGGGACGAGGGTCGCTAGGCGCGCAAAATCTCCGGCGCTGACACGCCGTTGGGGTTACGCCGCACAGCCTCCTCAAGCGCTGTCAGTGCTTCTTCTGGGATCTGGTTCGCCAAAGTGGCCGTTCCTGCGCGTAGAGTCTAGGCGCAATAATCAAAAATAGGCGCAAATATGGTCGCGCCTAGGGCAGCCACCGGCCTCGGCCGGTTCGTCAAATGGCGTGGCGAGGCGGGTTGGGACCAACCGTCTGGGGAGTATTTTCCCATCCGCAAACAAGTCTGAAGAGCGAACGTAAGAGGCCGCCGTCAGCGGGATTGGCGTGGCTCACCCAGCATTTCAGTAAGACCGCCCCGGCCACGTTGAGCACGCCCAGGATCTTGGATCTCGAGACCCCGGCAAGCGTCTCGTCCGAAGGACGCAAGGCGACTGGTCGCCTCCACCGACTACGGGGTGCGTACGCTGACGCAACTCACCCGTGACCGCGCGGACGCCGAGGACAATTACGACGAACTGAAGAATCAAGGGGCTAGGGTGGCTTTACTACCCGCGATCTCAAACGCTGCCGCCTGATAGTCGCCATGGTAGCCCTTATGCACAACAGGCGGATCCTCTCCATCCGACGCGCCCATCCCTATAAGCATCACGACGCAATCATCAGTGGGCCGCTCTTATTCCCTGGTGGCGCCCCGAAGACCGAACACAGTGGCCACGCCACGCCCGCAGCCACACGCGAAGCAGGCGACTTTTCAACTTGTGTTGACGCATATCGCGGCCTTTCTAAGCTTACTGACATCGACCGCAGAGTCGTTGACGGATACCGAGCGGCTCACGCTCATCCTGAACCGCGCGTTTGCATAATTCTTGCGAGGACGAACCTATCCGGCCGCCTTATTGGCGGCCGGATAGGAGGGCGGCAGTCACTGCCGTTTTAGATTTAATTATCTATCGGGGTCCGGGTACGTCCGCGGTCACCCCTCCTACACGGTAGTGAGCCCCCGATCCAGGGCTTGCAGAATGGGGCAGTCGCCTATATCGCGGGCGTTGTCATCGCACGCCTCAATGACGGCATCCAAAGCAGCGACCACAGCCGTGAGTGAGGCGAGCTTTTGATCTAACTCCTTGCGCTTAGCGAAGGCCCGCGAACGCACGTCGCCGCAGCGGCAGCCCTTGCCGGAACGTAACGCGAGAAGGTCTTTAATTTCCGTCAACCGAAAGCCGGCCCGTTGCGCTTGCTTTATAAAGCGAACTCGTCGAAGGGTATCAGTCCCATAAACCCGACGTCCGCTCGCGTCTTTAAGCGCGGCGGGTAACAGCCCCGTCCGTTCGTAATAGCGGAGTGTGTCGGGGCGCACACCCACCTGCCGTGCTGCCTCGCCTATAGTCATTGCCGCGTCCCCTCCGCCTAAGCCACGCCAGGCTGGTTGCCGATTGACTTAATGGTACACCGCTTTCGCTTATCGGGCTTTAATGAGGCCAAAGTACATGTTGCCCGCGCAATGGTAGGGGTAATTCCCGGGCCTTGGGGCGTAAAGCTCAATCGTGCGGGTGGCACCGATCGGGACATCGACGCGCGCGGTCGTACCGTGGGGGCCAAGATGGGGGAACACCGTCACAAGCCCGCAGCCCCCGAGATAATCGGTAAGGGCCACCGAAACGGGGTGGCCCGCGGGGATGACAAGCACTTGCGGGCTATAGGGATGCAGAGAATGCGTCGCGCCCTCGATGAGGCGAAATTCCGGGAGAGGTTTCTTAGGTGCGGGGGCGGTCCCCCGTCTATATCCTATATTCCAGAACAAAAACAGAAGAGCCACCACCGTAAGCCCGACACTGAGAATGCGGGGCGGTCGATGGCTATGTCTGGGGGCGCTCATAACCAGGACCCGCCAAAATTGACTGCGAAATAGCGGAGCAAATAGATGCCGGTAAAAATGAAGAGCCAGCCTGTCGCATACTGAAGGTAAGCTCCCGCGCGCCGCCGAACGCCAAGCACAAACTCCTGGCCAAGCGGGATCATCACAAGGATCAACAAAGCAATCGCGGCACCGTACAAAAACACCGCAAGACCCGCTAACAGCGGCTCGCCCAGCCCAAGCGGTAGCAACACGATGCCCAAAAATATGGGCAAGGTACAGGTATGCGACGCGGCTCCATAGGCGACACCAAAGCCCACCAGAGCCGGCGTCTGCATAGGCCCCGGTGCTTGTACCCGATCTTCGTAAAATCGATGCCAGGGATTAGCGTGGGTCAGGGCGGCGAAAAGATCGGAGCGACCCATGGCAATGAGCGCCCCCAGCGCTATGAATACCGCGCCGACCACCGGCACAAGATAGATAAGAACACTATAGACGCCGGCTCCGATACCTATGACCAAGG
>JAJYPQ010000226.1 GCA_021795255.1 Pseudomonadota bacterium | reverse complement strand
GGTCAAAATTGTTTTTAGCCGTTCCTTGTTCTTCAACAACATAGTGGTATCTCCTTAACTGCCAAGTTTTTATGCGGCCACTAATTTCTATTTACTAAAACATTTTAGCAGGAAATATGCGGTTCATATGGAATTTGACTTAATTGAGTGGATGAAAACACCAAAATCCACGTGATATTAAGGAGGAAAACCGTATGATACACCATAAATTTGCTGTTTTAGGCATCGTCGGAGCGCTTGCTTTGACTACACCTACCTTTGCTGCTACACCTTCCTCTACTACATCGCCTTCAAGTACAACCAATCTGGCAACATTGTTATCTAATCCCCAAGTAAGAGCGTTTTTACAGTCATTACCATCGCTAAAGGTAAACCCCGGACAAACGGTGTCCCATACCTACATGATCGATGGCACAAAGTTCATATACTCCATGACGGATACCATGAACTCTGGACCTAAGAATAATTCAGTAGCTAGTCCGACTACATCTTACGAAAGAACAGGAACGGAATCTCTTACAGTAGGCTACGCTGGAACATTGTCCTATAGTGTGACGTTCAGCTACGATCCCTCGGCCGATACGGTAACACCATTGTCATGGGGTTGGGGATGGTCCCCTGCTTCAAGCACATATGATTCCACTTATGTTGATCAGACTTATTTGGACGACTTTCCAACTGGGGGAAACCCAAGTTACTGGAACTTTTACAGCAATGCAACGTTAAAATCACCGACATATGGAAATTTGGGACAGTACAGTGCTGAGGTATCAGTAGGATCGAACGGATCAGTTAGCGGTTACCTTGACCAAGGTTGAACCTTTAGAGTGAAAAGCGATAAGCCTTCGAATGCTACACTAATATCTTTCTAGCATTCGAAGGCTTATCAGTGATAATACTATAGTCGTTTAAGAAGAATGGATGCCACCTATAATTCCGATTCACTCAGCATGGCGAGGATGCCGCGTGCTTGACCAGCATTTTCTATTCCCCATACCCCTCTGGCGATATCGCGAGCCGTAATTCGGCGCCCTTCTTCTCGAGAAATTTTTTCACGGAGTGCTTCGGCCTTCTGTAAAACCTGAAAGAATTTACTGCCAGTGCCATCTCCGGTATCCAGCAGTAACGCTCCCGCGTCTTTGACGTGGAGGCCCATAAGGCGTCCAGCCCAAGCCATGTCCTGATCGTCAATCACCCAATTTTCCTTGCGGAGCAAGAGATGATACAAGAGCGCGTAGCGCACACCACGAAACATAATGCGTCGGAAGAAACTCATGGGCACCTTGGAGTCTTTGGGCGGTATGAGCAATTCGAACGAAATTTTGAAGGCTTCTAAGCCACTCTCAGCGACCTGGTAGACGGTGTCGTTGGCGGGCATGGCCTTCACCAGGTCATCCCACGCGGATTTGATACTAGCGCGGTAGGGTCGGAAATCATAGATAGGATAATTCACGCCGGGCCGTTCCAGGTCCGCACGGCCAATCACATAGCTGAACCGTTGAGCAAAGCCGTCCAGAAGCGAAGTAGTATCCATCTCGCGCGCGAAGCTCGTATAGACATTGAGGCCGAGAATGGTAAGCGCCGGTTTCTCAATAACGATTTCGTCTTTCTTAGTTTTCCGGGATACCGTATCCCCATCGTAGACCTGGAGTAATAAGTCTTTCATCTCGGCTAGATAGGTTTGCGTGTTCATGCCTTTGAGCAGTTGCAGGATTTCGTCGCGAATCCAGAGCGAATTGTTGTGTTCGGCGAGTTCCATGACGAAGCGGGCTGTGGTGGCGGCTTGAGGAAACAGCAAATCCGGGTTGACTTCCATGGTGTTGCGCAATTCGTTGGTAGTCAGCGTCTTGCCTGCGCCAGATTCGGCTAAGATAATCGTCCACAAATCGGGCCGAATGCGTTGGCCCGAGAAGTCGATTTGAATCCCTCGATGAAGCAGTTCGGCACTAATGATGTGCAACGGCACGAAGAACGGAATCTCAAGCGGAATATCGCTGGCTTTCTGAAATGCACTGATAATACGGTCTAAGAGACTACCCGGAGGCGTAGCCACTAACCCACGCCACGATTCCGTGGTTTGAACAGCGGTGAGCATGGCGCGGACTCGTTCTCGTACTTCTTCCTTTTCTTGAACCATCGTAAGAAAGTCCAATTGTCTCGTAGTCCACTGCGGTTTGCTCCTTTTGGTACCTTTCTTCTTAGTGGCCATAGACTATTTCTCCTTTGACGATGACTTGTCGATATATTAGTATTTTTCATCGACAAAAGCAAGGGCGATTTTTTCTCTGAAGGCCCCCCCATCGACATCGACAAAATTAGGCTGTAATCCTTTCTACACAACGGTTTATGGCGTCGATAAAACGCCTCGACAATGTACGACAAAAACGCTTAAATCAAGATTTGCCAATGGAAAATACTTCCAAACCATTGTCGAGCATAATAAAAATCTACCATTTTCTCATAGGAGGAGCTTCGGCCATAATGGCCGAAGCTCAACAGGCGCTCTCCAAGTATCAACATTATGGTTTTTTATCAGCTCGCTGCCGTAACTCCTGCACCAGGGTCTGCCAGGCGGCTTGCTCCTCCCGACTGAGCACCGTCCCGCCATTGCGCCAGAGTTCCGGGGCATCCGCAATGGCCGCCTTCACCACCCCGGCCAGAAGATGCACCACCGTCGTGAGAACCTCCGCATTCGATTTGGCCCGCATCAGATACGACAGATAGGCGATCTCTTCAAGCACCTCGGGGTTCACCCGCACATTCAGTTGTTGGGTCGCGATTTTTCATCCCCTCCATCTCGATTGTATAGTATGTATAGCACTGCTGTCAATGATAGCATTGATATACATTACCGTTCTAAACCCCGGTCTTCCTGCCGCGCCAAATTCTGCGCCCTTTGTGCTTGGACGGTCGGGTCGTTCCAGGCGTTGGTAGCCGTGCGGTGGGCATAATCCTCGAGGTGTCCCGGCTTGCGAGTGCGAAGATTGGGGGATCCCCCAAGAATGGCGCGTTCCACGTCATCCACGCCATACTGCCCCGAAGCCACCATCGACTGGGCAATCATCCAATCGAGCTTCGACCAATCCGGCGCCGGACCATACCGGGTTTCTAACCCCTGGGCCTGACGGCGATACTCGGCGACGGGCTCCAGAGCGGTCTTGCGGCCCCAAGGAGCCCGTTTCTCGACCCCCGCGGTATGAATGGCCATCAAACGCGTCTGTTGCTCTCGACGGGCGTCCTGGAGGTCTAAGAAATGGTCGGCCTTCTCTAAGAGATCGCGAGCCTTCGCCATCACCTGGCCGCTCCATTCCCGCAACAAGACAAACGGGTGCAACCCATTCGTCATGAGGCGATTGGGCTTTTGATTCGTGAATCCGGCCAATCGGCCATAATGCTGGGCGTCGGCGCTATGCAGGTCGCCACCGAAATCTTGGGCGAACCCTCGCGCTAACACGGTGCGCGGCCGCGCCTCAAGGGGCTCCGGTGACACTTTCAGCCACGCTTGCAAATTCCCCGGACTCGTCTCGGTCACGATGGCCGGATTGAAGCCTTTCTGTTTAAGGCGGGCAAGCGCCTCAAGCGGAAGGTCATCCACTAACACCAAGCCATGGTCACCAGCAGGTTTGACGTAAATGTCATTCCCTTGCGCGTTCATCCGCTTGAGCCAAGCCACATGCTGGAGCACTTCATCCGGCGTCCAAAGCCGCTGCATCATTTTCCCCTGGTGCCCGTCCCGAATCCCCAGGTCGAAGCGGTCTACCCCGAAGGCGTGGAGTTGGCGCTGGACGGCTTGGGCCGTACGGTCGCGCTCGACTTGGAGGGCAGGGTAGACGTCGCTGGCCTGGCCAAGAGCCAATGCGACAATCCGAGTGTGACTATCGCGGCCACCAGGCCGGTCACAATCGTCAGCGCGTAATGTTTCCACCCCAGCCCCCACGCGGCTTGGTTCACGGTATCCGTCAGAACCTGACTGAAGCGCTGCGTCGCCGCGTTCAGATTTTGACTGGCCGCGTCCATCAGTTGGGTACTGTGCTGCCACGTGTTCACGATGTTCCGGCTTTGCGTCTGAAACTCGGCCATCTGTTGGGCGCTCTGCGTCCGCAGTTGGGCCAAGCTCTCCCGCGTCTCGTCCGTGAGCGCGGCCATCGCTTGCGCCAAAGGCTCTAACACCGTCGCCAGCTCTTCGGCGCTCTGCACCTTCGCTTGGCGCAAGCTCTCGATCTGTTGCGGCAAGCTCTCGACGTGCTTCGCGTTCGCGGCAGCGGTTAACTGCCGCAAAGTCTCGCGCTTGCTCATAGGTCACCCCTCTCTTGGCCAGGCCGACCGGGCTGTACGTCTTGCCGAGGTCACTGCCCTTCATCAACGTCTCATCCAAGCGATACATCAACCCCGACACCTTCGCCCCGTTCAGCTGCACGGTCGGAATCACGTCCACTCCCACCGCCTCAAGCCGTTCGATATAGTCCGACACACTCTGACACGCCGACATGGCCGCATCACACAGACCCTGCAACCGTTGTTTGATACTGGCTTGCCCGGTTCGGGCCGCAAACTCGATTTCCCCTTTCGTGGGAGCCTTACGCGCAGCCTCTTTGCTAGGAGTCACCGGACTCAGCCCGTAATCCCGTTCAATCTCCCGCATCAGCGCCTCTTGGCGCTTCCAGTCTTGGCTGTCGCTCACCACCGCGCCGGCAAACGTAATGCGGTTCGCCACGATATGAATGTGTTCGTGATCCGTGTCGCGATGCCGGGTGATGACATACTGGTTGTCCGTAAACCCCATCGCCTCCAGGTACCGGTGCCCGATGGTCCGCCATTGGTCATCGGTCAGGTGTTCGCCAGGCGGCACGGACAACGCCACATGAAGCACCGCTTTCCCCAGGGTCGGGCGCAGGGCCCGTACTTCCCCAAACTCCTTCGCCATGGCTCGAGGGGTCGCCCCGACCAGATTCGTCTCCAAGAGTGCACTTTTGCCCGCTTGCAAGTCGTACTCCAACGCACCACGAAAGCCTCGCCCCTTCTCCATTTTGGCAATCACGCGTCCTCGCCTCCTTGACCCAGGAGGGCCAACCGCAACCGCGCTACTTCCTCCAGCAGCTGACGCAGCATCTCCTCGGGGATCGTAACCGGACGCCCGTCATGCACCGCCTTCACCAATTGGTTCAGGTTCGCGCTCAGATGCGCCAGCTTACCGTATTCCGCCACGTTGATGGCCGGGGCCGGCGGAGAGGGCAACCGCCGCTTGAGGGCGGCATCCCGGAGCCATTGCGCCGGGGAAATGCGCAAGGCCTCGGCCTTCTCCCGCACGATCGCATATTCGGCGTCGGTCACGCGCACGCCAATGGTGGTACGCCGCACGGTCGCCGGGTCTCCCTTCGGGCGGGCCATGCTCTCGCCTCCTCCCTTTCCCCGGCCCGCCAGGGCCTGGGGGGTGTGTAAAACAACCTACCTTGAATGCACTTCGGCAAGGATGAGCGTCACGAGTGGAACGAGAGACCAAGCCGATAGGCGCAGGTCGGTGACGCCATCCGCCATGGCCGGTGCCGGTCCAAGCGAGAGCGCGGACGGCGAGGCCAGTGACTTGGCTCGACCGACCAGAGGGAGGAAGAGCCAAGGCGGGGTGCGGGGGGGCAACCCCCGGCAAGGCGGTATGAGCGTTAGCGAATACATGGCTTGCTCCTAACCTACTACTCCTTAAGATAGCGCGGGTCCAGAAAGAACACAAGCCCCCTAGAAACGATAATCCTGAAGGTATGCTGAAGAAGAAAACGCCCTTCGTCCCTCCGTCCGCGCTCCCGCTTGGACAGGAGGGACGAAGGGACAGCGTAATCGACCACTCACAGACATACACACCCCCCTTAGCCCTGGCGGGCTAGGGGAAAGGTTGTCTAACTCTATCAGCTAAAGCGTTGCATGACAGTTTTCAGTATAGCGTTTGCTTGTTTGAGAATGTTCTTTTGAAGTATCAGGTCGTGATGCCGTGTCGAGACTTCTTGCGCGAATCGTTGTGCACTAGATTGTATAACCATTTGCTGATTGTGAGGAATCGGCGTGACTCTGGTAGAATGCGAAAGCGAATCCAGAGTTTGCATATCATGTGTGTAGAGTGTAAAGGTTTGGTGTATCTGCCGATTGATCATTTGCCATTTCTTGAGCGCGGTTAACCACTGAGATAGATGGATCATTACGATTTGAGATTGCCCTTGTACCTCAAAACTTTCCTGGCGTATCTGATGAACGGTGGAGTGTATCGTCTCTGATTGATTTGGATTTTTCGACGGGTGGGTTGCTAGCTGATGAATTACGTGGGAGGTTGTCTGCATAGCCTGTTTCATTTGCTGTTCGCCGTTTAAACTTAATTGAACTGCTTGCTCAATCTTGTTTGCGGCTGCCTGCATGTGACTCAATTGCTTAATTTCTTGGTATGCCATCGTCTTAACATGAAAAACAACCGACGTCTGTTGCTGAATCGACAACACCTTTGTATGCGAAGATGTTGTCGCAGGGTAGATGTATGCTGAACCGGATATCATTACGACTCCTAGAACTATGCCGGTCAAAATTGTTTTTAGCCGTTCCTTGTTCTTCAACAACATAGTGGTATCTCCTTAACTGCCAAGTTTTTATGCGGCCACTAATTTCTATTTACTAAAACATTTTAGCAGGAAATATGCGGTTCAT
>JAJYPQ010000225.1 GCA_021795255.1 Pseudomonadota bacterium | reverse complement strand
TCTATAATCGTCAACGCCGCCATTCGACATTGGGATATATGAGCCCTATGACGTTTGAGGCTACCATCTCCTGAATGCGAGGTGTCCACGAAACCAGGGCAAGGTCAATGGGACAACCACGCCAGACGTTTCGCGTGCGCGCCGGTGAAGCGAATGGCAGAAATCACAAAACAGGGCGACTCGTGCGGGAGTCGCGCGAGACTCCCCGGCATCGCAGGGCCCCGGTGCAATTGATTAGGGGCCTGGGGCAAGAGCGACTGGGCGCGCTTTTGGCGCTGCTCTTGGCGGCGCAGGCCCTGGGCGGCCGTGTTGGCCGGTGGCACCGTTTGGGCAGAAGCCGGCACGGGCCAACTTGCCGCGAGGATCAAGGCCACGGAGGCGGTCAGTGCGAGGCGCCCTAAAAACGGGGCCGGCCGCGCGGCTTGGGGGGACGGATCTGAGCCAGGTCCTGTCTGATCGGATAGAGGGGTGCGCCAAGCCCACCGGGTGAGCGGTCCGAAAAAACAGTGGAGGGACCCGGTACCCGCGGACCACTCGTCGCAGCGAGACCAGTATCGCGCGCAGTTCTTCAAAGCCATGATGGCGGAGGCTCGGTAAAAGATGGGGTGTGCGCCGATCATATAGGGCGGATCAGACGAGCTCAACCACGCAGTCACCATATGACTGAGCGAGGAAACGGTCACGGGCCTTGATAGCGATAGGATGGGGTTGCAGACCCCTTGATTTTCTAATGTCCGGAGAGCGATCGTCCCCAGCCATTGGACTGCAATCCGGGGCGCCATACTGGCGCGTAGTGGCCACCGTTGCGAATGCTGTGGCGCATCCGGCGATCGCCCAAAGCGTCAAGACCTTAAATGCCATGAGCGTTGGCGCTTTGATTCCGGGACCGGACGCCAGATACTGATGCGGCTTGTGGCCCTCCGTGCGCCGTACCACGAGGCCACGCACTTTGGGTTAGTGCAGATAAGGGCGCGCGATCATGCGGTGCGCGAGCATCTTATGGCCGTCAACAAATGGTCTGAGACCAAGGTCGACGCTCATATTCAGAAGGCCTTTGCTCTCTGGGAGGAACGGTCGGCTAAGACATGGGAATTGGACATTAAGATTATTACCGCCGCCGGCATCGAGGTGACCGGGCCGGTGGTCGGCGAGGATCGAAAAACGGTGGCCGTGGCGCGCACGAAAGAGGTGCGCGCACGAGAGGGTTTTGTAGAGATGGATGTACTCTACCACATGATGCGGAACCTGTAGGAGGCGGTTACCGTGAGGAAGGCTGGTATTCCCCCTCTTAAAGCCCTTCCAAGCGTGCGCTGGCCCTCAGTATGCGCGATGGGACGTCCCAGTCGCCCTCGCGCCTTCGGTCTCAGCGCAACTCATGATCTCTCCGCTCCGCTACGAGATGCCGCGGCCGTCCTGCGGTCGAGCCGTGCGCTTTTCGGGCGCACAAGAGGCTCGCCCACAATGACTGGACGGCGTATCGATGTCCTTGCAGGTGGCCTGCGGCCACCCGCCCGGACCTACGCCTCCCGCGGACTACGCGCCCTCGCTGCGCTCTCCCTGGCGCGCAGCGATTGTCAATTGTACGTTTCGTTAATTAACTCTAAGGAGAATAGGATGAAACATCCGGTTCGCTTAAAAGGCGTTTTATTTACAGGGACTGCTCTGATTGCAGCAATGACTTTGGGTGGCTGCGCCAATATAAACAAAAAGCCGGTCAATGTCCTGACCAAAGCAAAGACTGTTGTGGCCCAGGCAGACAGAGCTGGGACCAGGGCCTACGCTGCGTATGACCTGAATAAGGCGCACTTACATCTGAAGAATGCCGAAAGAGAAATGAACAAGGGTCATTATAAAAGAGCACGGTATTTAGCAACAGAAGCCAAGGTTGAGGCCGAGCTCGCCATTGCTAAGACGCAGACGCAAAAATCTAAGGCCGCGGAAAGACAGATAGAGCGAAGCATAAATTCCTCTGCGGGCCAGAATTGACACAACCGGAAGCGCACAGCCTTAATCATTTTATGCGCGTTGTGAATTTAGATGGCGTTAATGAAATCACCATTTGAAAGAGGAAACCAAAACATGAGAAAGACAATCCCGTTGCGGGGTCTTACTATATCAATCCTTGCGTGCTCCTTCTTAGCGGGTTGCGCTAGCGTACCTCCCAGAAATGGGGCGTTAGAGCGAGCGTATTCTGACTACAATGCGGCCAATAATAATAGTGCGGTGCGCCAAGCCGCTCCTGCGCAGCTTCAGAAGGCGTCCTCCGAACTGTCTTGGGGGGATCAGCTTTTAAAGAGTGGAGCGCCCGCGTTTAAGGTAGATCATTATGCCTACCTAGCAAAGGAGCGGGTGGCGATTGCGCGTCAAGAGGCCGAAAATAATGCAGCTGAGCAGCAGATAAGCGCGGCTGGAAGTCAGCACGCCAGAATGATGTTGGAAGCCAAGAATGAGAGGATTGCAAGGCTCAATGCGCAACTCTCAAGGCTTAAGGCAAAGAAGACAAGTCGCGGGCTCGTACTCACGCTGGGTAACGTGCTTTTCGCCCTTAACAAATCAACTTTGAAACCCGGAGACATGAAGAGTGTCAATAACCTTGCTGCCTTTATGAAGGCCTATCCTAAACGTAATGTCATGGTCGAGGGTTATACCGATAGCACGGGGAGCCTTGAGTTTAACGAAAGGCTTTCAAGGCGCCGAGCGGAGGCCGTTCGGAACGCGTTGGTGAATGATGGGATCAACCCAGAGCGCATTACAACAAAGGGATATGGCCCTGAGTATCCTGTGGCATCCAACAAGACTGCAGCCGGTCGGCAAGAAAATCGTCGTGTCGAGGTTGTTATTTCTGGTCCAAACGGAGTTTTTTCAGCGAATAGGTAGCATGTTAGGCGAGCTCGTATGGACTATGTAGACTGAGATGTTTACACGGACGACGGGGCTTTATAGCCCCGTCTTTTTTGGGGCCTCTGGTGAACTCCGAGTGGGCACCGATGATGGGGTGAATACCGCCGGAGAGCCCGAGAGAAAGTGACCCACCGGGGTTTTGAAGCGCCCTAGGGGGTGCGGGATGTTGCCTTCGATGCCAGGCCCTGCCGTGGAGTTCGCCGCTGGTAAGCGATTTAGGACAGTGCCTGGAGAACATCTGGTCTGTGACACCACCGTGAAGCGCGAACGGCTTTGCCGAATACGGGGAGCCGCGGAAAGCGCACAAGACTTCTGCGTCTGGTACAGGCTGTGCTGGCGTATTTTTTATCGCCCCGCTTCTTTTACGGTTTGGCTCCGGCCTCGTAGGCGGCGAGTGGCGCTTTGTGAGCGCGCGTTAAGCGCGCGAGATAGCGGGTCTCGGCTCTATAGGCAGCACCCCCTTTTGCGGCGATCCATTCTTGGCGCATTTGCGCAGGACCGGGGACTTTCAGTAGGGTTGTCGGCGCGTAGGTATGACGGGCGAGAGCCAGATGACGACCGTGTTTGTCGATGTGCGCCCGATACCATCGGGGTGACAGAGTGTGACCGGTGGCACCCGCTTCGCGTCTTAAGAGGGTGTAATGCGCACAGACTCCGGCATTGAAGCGGACCGGAACACGGAGCGGGTAGACCGGGGTCTGTGCAAAATCCGGATGGCGGGTCCAGATCCCGGAGAACAGAGCGGCGTTTTGGTCCCACTGTGAGAGCGGCGGGAGGTGGAATATGGCCTCGGTGGTTTTTAAAATGTTGACCTGGGAGTAGGGGCGGGTGTCGAGCAGGCCCCTTTTGACCCACGGACCCAATGCCAGCGCGAATGTCCTGTGGGCATTGATGTGATCGGCCCCCGACTGGGCATCGTCTTCCGTCAAAAACACCACCATGTGATGCCACTCGGGCGTGGTCGAGAGGTAATGGATGAGTTGGGCTGTGGCCAAATCGTTATTGGCGACGTAATAGTTTGGGCTGTAATAACAGGGCGCGCGGCCGGCGGTGTGGTCATCGGGAAGCCAAATATAAATAAAGTGCGGGAATGCACGTCCCGGATGCGCTTTGAGCCAGTTGATGGCAAGGCGCGTCCGGGTCGTATCAAGCAGCATGCGATCCCAGCCGGGGAAGCTTGTCGCCAAGTGGGTCTTCATGGCAGAAGACAGGGCGCCAGCGCGGCTCCGGGATACGAACTCACCGAAGTCCTCGAAGGACACGTGGTGGTTTAAGAGGTCATTAAAGAGAAAAAGCCGCCCAGGGTAACTGACCCAGGGGTTCGACCATTTTCCAAGCGCCGAGAGGTTTTCGTAAATGGCGTAGGGATTGTCGGCGCCAAGGGAGAGCCCGCCAGTGCCACTCGCACCACCTGGTACGAGCGACTGAGTCCATCCGGGGTTTGCGACAAAGCCCCGCCCGGAATAATACTCGGGCCACGTGCGCTGCACGAAATCGGAATCCGAGGCCGCGGTCGTCCACTGGTGTCCTTGGGCTGTGACCTCGCCGTCTGCAAGGAAGTGGGCGAAGAGCGCGCCTTGGCTCACGAGATGGTAGAGGTTCGGGAGTTCTCGTGGGCCGAAGAGATCGAGATGCGGATCGGCATAGCGCCCGGCCGCTCGGTAATCGCCCAAGTCTTCATCAAAGGTCTTATTTTCACGCAAGATAAAGGCCACATAGCGGATGTGGTGGTCTACAAAATCCCGGCTGGCCCGATCGTGGCGCAGACGTTGCTCTTGCTCGCTTCTGGTGAATCCGTCCTGGTGCAAGGCCCGGTGCGTCCAGGCGGGTAGCTTTCGTGCGAGGGTGGCCAAGGGGATCTTTTGTATGAGGCCATCCATCATGTCGCCGACCCATTGGTGTTGAATGTTGGGTCCCGAGCCCAAGCCCTTGGCGGCGACGATGTAGAGCGCTTTAGGACTGGCCGCAAGTGCTGAGGGGTACCAGCCGGTAGGAATGAGACCTTGAAGGCGCCCAGAGCGCGTATCAAAGACTGCGACATCGTTATTTCCGGCGTTGGCGACAAAAAGATCGTGGCCTACGAGGGCCAGGCCGTTCGGGTAGCTTCCCGGCGGGGCGTGCGGATAGGGACTATCGTCCAAGACCCTCACAGGTGTGAGGGTCTTGGTATCGATTTCGGCCACGCGATCGATGTTGGCTAGCGTCACGAAGGCGTACGGGCTGTGGGGGAGGGCCACAATCGCCGTTGGGTGGACCCCGGCTGCCGTATCGCGTGCAAACGCGTGTGGGCCGACCGGCACTGTGCCCAAGCGCGTGAAGCTTTGAGTCGCGACCACGGCGACACTGTTGCTGGCCCAGAGACTTATGGCAAGCCTTCGACCGCCGTCTGTGAGCACGAGCGCAAAGGGGTAGGCGCCGATATTGAGGTAGCGCACGCGGCCCGTGGCGAGATCAACGCGCGCTAGGCTATTGGCAAGGAGGCCCGTGACAAAAAGATGGCGATTATGGGGCCCGAGCACGAGCGCATCGGGATAAAAGAGGCGTGCCATTCCGACATGGTGCCCTTGGTAGTGGTAGGGGTACTGGGTTTGAGGAAAGGCCTGCCAAGTCAGGGGGTAGCGACGGAGTACGACCGGTCTTCCTTTCTCTAAGCGGAAGGCGACGACATCGTTCGTGCCCCCTCCTGCGGCGTAAAACGTGTGGTGAAGACCGCGCGCGAGCCCTTGAAAAAAATCCTGATGGCTGAGCGCCAGCACGGCCTGCTGCGGGTCGCCGGCACGCCCGGTCTTATAAGCGGCGATGTGCGCGATCGGGACCAGATCGGAGGCTCGATAAACCGTAATGGTCTGCGTCGGTGTGGCGCCGTTTGCGAGCACCAAGACCTTGTGGTCCAGAATCTTGACGGCGGTTGCCATATTGGGCGTGCCGTTGATGAGGCCCACGGGACTTGTCACGCGTCCCGTGGGCAAGATATGCGTGTACCGGGCGCGATTGGCGGCGCTTACGCTCACGGCCCTTGTGACATCCCGGATGTTGGTGGCGCGGGCCGACGCCCATACGATCTCATGGCTCAGTAGGCATCCTAAGGCTAAATAGGTCAGATGGCGCAGTCGATGCGTATTGTCCATAGATCCCCGGTCTCGTATTGATCGCTCAGCGTCCGTTCTGGGCATTCTACGCATCTTGTGTGACAGAGGGACGTGACCGCCTCGAAGAATGCCGATTGTCTCGTCCAAAGCGGCGCCCTCCTTGTCATGGGTGATGGGGCATCGAGGGCGTAAGCCGCCCCGCAGCTTACGCAGAGCGATGTCTATACCCCTCTTTCCCATTGTGAAGGGCGGCGCCTCGCGGGCGCTCTTAAGAGACTGGGACCAGCGCGTAACCCTTTTCTTGGTAGCCGATCACGGAGATAAAGCCGTTACCAACGGGCGTCACGTGCCGGATGATTGTATTCGGTTTCACGTCCATGCCATGGAGGGCCACGCCGCAGGCCTGGAATTGGACCCCCTTCGCGGCCAGTTGCGCGATGCCTTTTTGGATGTTGGCCACGGCCCTTCGGTCGGTGTAGGGGATCCCGCGCCGGGCGCGCGTCAGGAAGGCCACGTTAGGGCCAATAAAGGTGACGATGAAATGGGGCGTCACCTTCTGGGTCAGGAGTTGGCGGCGGGTCAGGGCGATCAGTTTGACCAGATGTTCGACTGCAACCGGCCGGCGGGCGCTTATCAAAAAAATCGCCTTGGCCTGACGGAGTCCGGCGAGAGCCGGCGTGTCTGTGAGTTTCG
>JAJYPQ010000224.1 GCA_021795255.1 Pseudomonadota bacterium | reverse complement strand
CTGACACTCACCCACGACAAAGGAAACCGGCCTATGGCTCGGATTGTATCGGGTATCGCCACGCTCCACCAACATCGGGAAACGCGGCGCATGGCCCGGAGCTTTATCGGCCATCCGCGTGTCCGCATTGTGGCCTCGGGGGCCTGTGGTCGCACGGCTGTTACCAACGGAAGGCCGATCGCGCACCACTGTCCATTGGGAACCCCATTCCCATCCCGCGCTTTCTCTGCCGGGGCTGCCATCGCACCTGTTCGCGCCTGCCTACGTGTATTGCGCCCCGGCGCTGGTATGACTGGGCGACTTTGCAACAGGTCCTGGCGGGGCGGCTTGCGGGCGCCTCGGTGCATGCGTTAAGCCGCGCGTGCGCGCTGGCGCGCACTACGGTCCGAAGGTGGTGGCGGGCGTGGCGATCCCGCAGCCTGCTTTTTGTGTTCACCTTGTGCAGTCGGTTTCCCGAGTGGGGGCGGGTGGCGGATGGCGCGGCCTTCTGGCGGGCGTGTCTCACTTGCAAGCGGGGGCAGTGGACGCGTGGCGCACCTCGTCTCTCACGCCACACTCCTCCAGACGGCTCGACACGAGCGCCGTTTGGTCCATCGCGCGAGGCCTCGCGCGCCGTGTCGACGATTACAAGGGGCATCTCGCGGCATGCGATCTGCCGCACCGCAACGACCTCGGCGGACGCGGCCCGCTAAGCGAAGAGACCAGCGAAGAGGCCCGTGTGTCGCATTCACGCATTTCTTTACGCGTACTGTATAGATCGCAGCAGGCCCGAAACATGTGTTTAGCACGTTAATTTGCGGCCCATGGCGCCATTTCGTTCACGACCTATAGGCGTCAGTCCATTCGCGGCCTAAAGAGGCCACGGCCAGTCGCCGGTTCCCGTTTCGGACCCCTTAATGCGTTACCCAGTCGAGATCGTCGCCAAGATGAGGAGGCCTTGGATCATGTGCGCGCCGAGGAAGCCCGGATACTGGCGCGCCATGGCCGGGACCCGGCCTTGAAGACAACCCGCTGGCGCCTCCTGAAGCGCGCCCGGAATCTCGCGGTCCATCAGAGCGGGAACATGCGCTATCCCTCCCCGGCCTAAACGCCGGGGTTTCCCGCGCCACAGCGTAAGCGGGCCACAAAAGACTGTCCGCCGTTACTCGTGACTCATCACAAGGGCCGTATTCTCGGTACTCGGCAACCGTGGCATGGTCTGGTGGGGAAACTGACCGGTCAAAGTATCCAGGAAAGCCACGATATCGCGGACTTGGACCGGGGTCAGCGTCTTATCGAGTTGCACCTTGGCCATGACGCGTACGGCTTGAGATAAGGTGTTGACGGAGCCATTATTAAAATACGGGGCCAGGAGAGCCACGTTGCGCCAGGATTGCACCACCCACAGGTGCTTATCGGCCGGGTTATGGGTCACCTGATAGCGCCCCAGATGCGCCATGAGATGGTACTCGGCGACGTATTTGTTGTTGGTATAGATCGGAAACTTCATGAAAAAGCCCTGGCCCATGGGCATCTGCGGCCCGTTAAATAAAGGACCGCTATGACAAGAGGTACAGCCCACTTGCTGAACCAACATAAATCCCTTTCGGGCCGCCGGACTGATGGCATCCTTGTCCCCTCGCGCATAACGATCAAACGGGCTATTAGGGGTAATCAAGGTCCGCTCATAGGTGGCAATGGCCTTGGTAATATTATCAAAGGTCACGGGGTGCGCGCCTTTGAATACCCGTTTGAATTGGGCCCGATAGCCAGGAATCGCCTGTATGCGTGCCGCCACCGCGGCGCCATTTGGCATACCCATTTCTTTGTGATTCAAAAGAGGGCCTTTCGCTTGCGCCTCGAGAGACGCCGCCCGCCCATCCCAAAACTGCACCGACAGGAATGCGGCATTAAAGACGGTGGGTGTACTGCGATCCGTATCCAGCCGCCCATCGACGCCCTGGGCGAACTTCCGGTTGTCGGTGCCGTCACCCATCACGTTATGGCAGGAATCACACGATATGGTGCCGGTACTGGAGAGGCGCGGATCAAAAAAGAGCTCCTTGCCGAGCGCCACCTTGGCGGGCGTCATGGGATTATCGGCCGGTATAGGTGGCTTTGCGGGTAGCACAAGGGCGCGCAGGGCCTGCCGAGAGAGTGTTTGCCCCGCATAGGCGGTGGGCACGCCCAAGCCTAACACTGCGATTATGGCGCCATAACCTGCTGCCGCATAACGAGATAAGGGGATTTTGTCACTCATTTGGTCTTCCTCCTGAAGGCTTTCCCTGCCACCATTCGATCCTACCCAGACGAGCGGTCGCGTTTTTGAATATATCTAAACGCGTCTATACGCGCAAGCTTTTCTATAGCGCCGTTATGGGAAGTCGACGGGTTCGTCCGTGCGACCCCCTCTTTCTCACCTGACTGAGCGGATTCACCCCGAATTGGCGTTACAGGAAGCGACAAACTCCAGGATGCCTTTTTGGCACGCCGCCTGCGCCGGCATCTTTCCATCAGGACGCGCGACAATCTCATATCAGAACGGTTTTTAGATCGTCGCAATGACCCATAAGGGTCGCATCCTCTGGACATAGACCGAATCCAAAACCCTAATCGATAGCACCTTTTTGGCCTTATGCTCCGACGTCTGCGACTGCCCTCTATTCGTCTTCGTGGCCCCCTATATCTCTTACCGTCCCCGATGCCGCTTACGCTCGCGACGCCCTCACAAGCCCCATACCCCCCCATCAACACGCGGCCATGAGCCTTGCCGGTCGTAAACCGCTCGCAACCGCGAGCCCCCGGTGAAGGCGACGGACGACACAAGACGCAGGATCACAAACGGGAGACTCACCCTGAATACCAACCATCATAGAGAGCCCAGAAAGAGGCAAACCTCAGGTTCGGGCTTTACGATCGGCAAAAAGTAAGAGGGACGTTTACCCACGTCGTGACGGATTGCATGCGGATCCTGGGAAACATTGTTGAGAGCGCAGGCTCTTGGTTGACAAACGGTATGGGCCCCACTACGGTCAACCAAGGAAGGCGCGAGCCGTGCCTGACCCATTCCATCATGAGCCGATACTATACAAACCCCCCATGAATCCGGACCACGATGATAACCGGCGTCCGATTGCGGCGCGCTCCAGCCGTTGGGCGCATCGCCTCACTCAGGTGACGCTCAAAACTTCCATCACACCCAACCAGATCTCTATTCTCAGCGTCATCGCCGCCACTATCGGGTCGACTGCCATCATTGCCGACCCAGCCCCTTGGTCGCTTGTGCTCTGCGCGGCCCTTATTCCCGTTCGGCTGGTCTGCAATCTGCTCGATGGCATGGTTGCGGTAGAAGGAGGCAAGCACTCCTTGCTCGGCGCACTTTATAATGAAATCCCCGATCGCTTTTCCGATGCCGTCATCATGGTGGCCTTGGGCATTGCCTCCGGCAGGCCCTCTCTCGGCTGGGCGGCGGCCCTTCTTGCGGTAGCAACGGCTTATGTGCGCATGCTCGGGGGATCATTGGGGTTGGCCCAGGATTTTCGCGGCCCCCTCGCCAAACAACAGCGCATGTGGATCGCCGCCGCAGGCTGTGTGTTGGGAGCCATCGAGATGGCATGGACGGGCACCCCAACGTGGTCTCTTATCGTGGCGCTGTGGATCCTGATCGCCGGGAGCGCCGCAACCTGCGTCACGAGAACCCTCGCCATCTCCCATGCCTTGCGTCTGCGCCATGACTGAACAGACCGGCGTTGAGTCTATGGATCGGGGCACAGTCAACGCAAACCCCCTGACCGCGGCGGCACTGATGATCATAGTGAAAACACTATTGGCCGCATTGCCGGAGTTCGCCGCGCGAGCGGATGGGGGACTTCCAGACTTTGGGAATGCCCCGCGGATCTTTATCGCCAACCACACAAGCCATGTCGACACGTTGACACTTTGGGCCTGCCTGCCCGCTTACCTGCGTGCCCAAACCCGGCCCGTTGCCGCGCTCGACTATTGGGGGGCCACTCGCTTGCGCCGGCACATCGCACTGCGCGGCCTGCGCGCCGTCCTTATCAACCGATCTGGCCACACCCCCAAAACGCACGTTCTCAAACCCGCGCAAGATGCCTTGCGTGCGGGGTCATCGTTGATCTTGTTTCCGGAGGGTACGCGCGGAAGCAATGACAGGCTAGGCCCGTTCAAGGCAGGCCTCTATCACCTTGCGCAACAGATGCCGAACGTCAGCATCATTCCGGTTTATCTTTCCAACACGAGACGAAGTCTTCCGAAAGGGGGCTGGCTTCCCGTTCCCTTGATATGTACGGCACGGTTCGGAAAACCCTTTACCCTAAAGCCCGGCGAGGACAAAGAACGCTTTCTCGCCCGCGCTCGCGACACGGTCACGGCACTCGGTTCACGGGATTAGCCATCATGCACCTTTTTCCGCAAACGCCCCATTTTGCGATTATGGCCTGGCTATTTGCAGGTCTCGTGCTCCTTTTGACGCTCGCATCCGGGGTCGGCTACGCCTTGAATCGCCGGCATGGCGCGCAGCGTTCGGCCGTGGTCGACAATCTGAATGCGCGCATTCGCGCATGGTGGTGGATGGTGGGAATCCTGGGGCTCGCCTTCGCCTTTGGACAGGACGTGACGCTCGCGCTCTTTGCCGTTGCATCGTTTTTTTCCTTGCGGGAGTTTATTTCTCTGACCCCGACAAGGCCCGGCGATCATGCGGCACTGGTCGCTGCCTTTTATGTCATGCTGCCGGCGCAATACCTGCTCATCGCCTCCCACTGGTACGGCTTGTTCGTTATTCTTATTCCGGTTTATGGGTTTCTGCTGCTACCGCTCCTTTCCGCGATAGGCAAAGACACGCAATCGTTCCTGGAACGTGCCGCCAAAATCCAGTGGGCCGTGATGATCACGGTGTACTGCCTAAGCTATGCGCCGGCGCTGCTCATGCTGAAGATCCCCTCGGACCCGGGTGGGGATGCGTTGCTGCTTTTCTTCCTCATCTTCGTGGTACAGGTCAGTGACGTACTGCAATACGTCTTTGGGAAGATGTTTGGCAAGACCCTGATCGCGTCCACCCTCAGTCCCTCGAAAACCGTCGAGGGCTTCATCGGCGGCGCGTTATCCGCGACGGTGCTCGGCACTTGCCTCTGGTGGGCCACCCCGTTTCGCCCGTGGCAGGCCGGGCTCATTGCAGGGATCATTGTCGTTATGGGGTTTTGCGGCGGCTTGGTGCTTTCGGCGGTCAAACGAAGTCTTGGCGCGAAGGATTGGGGCTCGATGATCGAGGGTCACGGGGGAGCGCTCGACCGACTCGACTCCGTTGTGTTCTCGGCGCCGGTTTTTTTCCATCTCGTTCGGTTTTTTTGGACTTGAACCGAGCCCCTTTATGAGTCCCGCCCGCCGCGCGGCGATGGCCGATCTCGCCGCCGCAACCCTCATCAACTCTTGCGGCTCAAGCCCTCCTCCACGGAGCGGACGGCGGCTTGCACACGCGATGTGAGCTTGAGCTTACGGAGGATGGCCTTGACGTGGAGCTTTACGGTGCCCTCGGAGATCCCCAGATCACGGGCTATCAGCTTATTGCTCTGGCCGTCCCCGAGATGGCCTAGGATCTCGAGCTCGCGGGGGGTGAGTTCGCTAAAGGCATGCGAGGCGGTCAGGGCCTGCGGGCCGCTTTGGATGAAGTGCGCGAGCACCGGCGCGAACTCCGGGGCCACCACCATCTCGCCGGCCTCGATGCGCGCCAGGGCGGCGACCAGGCTGTCTGGCTCCATGTCCTTCAAGAGATAGCCGCGCGCCCCGTAACGCAGCGAGGCCACGAGATCGGCCTCCTCGCTCGAGGTGGTGAGCATGACGATGGCCGCGGTCACGCCGCCTGCGCGCAGCGCCTTCAAGGTCTCGATGCCCCCGATCCTGGGCATGCGGATGTCGAGCAGGACGATGTCGGGGCGGGTGGTCTGGATGGCCGCCAGCGCCTGCTCGCCGTCGTTGCTGGTCGCCACCACCTCGATGCCGCGGCGCACGAGCAGATGCTCGAGCCCGCTCCTGAATAGTGCATGATCGTCAATCAAAAACACCTTCACCGCGCCACCTCCGCCACCGTCACCGTCCGTCCGGTCGCGCGCGCCGGATCGGGGAAGGTGAGCCATACGCGCGTGCCCTCCCCGGCCTCGTGCTCCACGCGCAGCTCGCCCCCGATCGCATGCGCGCGCTCGCGCATGATCGTCTGTCCGAAGTGTCCGTCGTCGCGATCGGCGCGCTCGGCCGCCGACACGGGACCCTCGCCATCGTCTTCGATCAATACCCGGTAGACTCCGCCGGCCTCCGACTGCAACAGCACCCGCACCGTCTGCGCGTGCGCATGCTTGCGGATATTGGCCAGGGCCTCCTGGATCACCCGCAGGACGTGGGTCTCATGGGCCGCGGGCAGGGTCCCATGCCAATCCTTCTGCACATACACCGGGATGCCGGTCTCCTCCTTGAAGCGCGCGATGGCCGCGTCCAGGGCCGGTAAGAGGCCGCCTTCGGCGCCACCGGCGCGGAAGTTGCGGATCAGGCCACGGACCTCCTTGTGCGCGATCTCAAGCCCCGCGCTCAAGCGCGCGAACTCGGTCCGGGTCGCGGAATAGCCGTCCGGCTCTATGGTCTCCCCCAGGACCTGGGCCTGGATGCGCAGGCTCGCCAAAGTCTGGGCCAGCGAGTCGTGCA
>JAJYPQ010000009.1 GCA_021795255.1 Pseudomonadota bacterium | reverse complement strand
TTTTAGGAGTCCGGCACTCTACTAGCCATTTGGACTAGCCATTTGGCGCGCTGTACCGCTTTGATTTTACAATGAAATTGGGGTGAGCGATGGGATTCGAACCCACGACAACCGGAATCACAATCCGACACTAACGTACTAACTCTTTGATTTTCAAGGCTTGTTGGTATTTGTCTATAATATACGAAAACCGAGTCTTATCAACAGCTTATGTTAGTTTTCGTTAGATACTGGAATCTGATCACTGTACCGCCAGTGTACCGCAGACTCTGCTTGCGGTCGCCTTATTCTCGGTCGGGCGAATAGCCCCCTGAAACGCCCGCTATTCGCGCACCGTTAGCCGGTGATTGCCCGTATAAGAGAGACAGAGTTTATCATAGCTTTGTCTCGGAGGCTCCATCATGACAGCTTCAGTTACCCCCATCCGCCGGTCGCATAATGCGCGCGTCGAAGCGCTAGCATTGAGTATCGCGCACAAATACGGGATGCTGCTCACCATTCCGAACGTCGCGACCGAGTTGCATCGAAGTGAGAAGGCGTTGCGGTTTGCGTTTTCCTCGTGGCGCTGCCAGGACACGCCATGGGTGCAGGCCCTTCTTGCGAGCAAGATTAAGATGGGGCGGCGGGTCTTTTTCCCAGCCGATGCGGTGGCGGCGGTTATGTTGCGAGGCGACGGCATCCGGCCACCCCGACACCCGAGTGACATCGGCGTGGGATAGACGTGGGATAGGTGATTGCGTTTTCTGGGTTGCATGCGGCGATCCCGATACGCCACTGCCCGCCTTCGCTGCCGCTCTCTCCGTCCGGACCTTTCCTTGCCGGCCGATCTCCATCCCGTGCTTGCCCGGGTCTATGCGGCGCGCGTACAGGATGCCAGCGCCATTTCCCTTACGTGGGACGCCCTGCCCTCGTTTATGCAATACATGATGCCACCTGTCGGTGAGACTCCACATCAACCCCCAAAAATCCCCCCAAATCCCGGAACACCCCTGGAAGCACAGCACCTTGCGTGGAAGAGACGTTACTACGGTGGGGGCAAGTTCAGTCTAAACCCCTCTTCCGCCAAGTATAGTAGTCACTTGCGTGTCATTTTTGAATATGGCCAGAAAGACGTCTTCCGTCCCTTCTTCAGAGCCATCATATCCGGACGCAACCAGCGGTCCCGCTCCGAAGTCTACCGTACCGTGAAATGACCCACCCAATACTATCGTCCCATCTGGCTCGTACGCCCCCTTTATCAGAAATTGGTGCCGCCGATCTCCAAAATGTTCGGACCATAATGCGACCCCATCTGCGGTGAATACCGCCGCGAACATATCATATCCGCCCGCGCTAACGAGGGCTCCACGGCCAAAATCCACAGTGTCTTGAAAATGCCCCGCTAGGAGAATGTGTCCGTCCGTATCTATGGAGAGGCTATCCGCGATAACGTAGGGCCCAAACGTCTTTGACCATCGCAACGTCCCCGCAGAGTCGTACCGCGCAAATAGGCAAAGTGACCCCTTTTCCGCATCTGCTCGAGGAAGGGCGTTCCGAATGAAACCCGAAAACAGCAGATCGCCGTTGCGTTCGTCAAAAGCGACAACAGACCCTTGTTCCACATGCGGCTCACCTACCCTCTTGCACCACAAAAGCTCCCCATTCTGAGTGAATGTTGCAAGAAATCCACAGTAGCTATCCAGTTTCTCTTGAATAAGGATGTTGTCATCAATAGCAATGTGGCCCTTAAAAACGCCTGTTAGTGCAATAACTCCCTCCGCACTAACCGCGACCGCGCGCGTCTGTTGCTCAAAGAGCCCACCAATCTGCTTAGCCCAAACAAGGGTGCCACACGGCGAGAACATAGCCATAAAGATGTCCGTTTGGTTGCTCTTGCTGACCAGGGCTGTGCCATCAAACTCCAATGCGCCCTGGAAACGGCCCGCTACTACAGCATTCCCAGACGCCATAACCGCAATGCATTCTGGGACATGATATTGCGCGTCGCCAAATGCCCGGCTCCAGACATGCCGACCACATGAATCTACCTTTGCTACAGCCACGTTGTACCGGCCTTTTGATACAAGGGGATCACCGCCAAAGGACAGGGTGCCGGTAAACGCGCAGGCTATCACTATGGCGCCACTGGCGTCTGCGCCCGCCCCCACACCAACCTGTTCACGATGACCTCCGTATCGTCTACTCCAGATGTGTTTACCCTCTCTATCAAATTTGGCCACAAAGACGTCGCGATCACCAGCGCTCGTGAGCTGCGATCCGCCAAAGTTAATGCTTCCCCGGAAATCGCCTATGGTAATAATATTTCCCCAATTGTCCGTCATGAGGCCATGCAACAGTTGACGTTCGTCGTCGCCGAACCGTTGACTGAACACAATGGCGAACTGGGCCGTGCAGGGCAATGCGAGCGGGCGCCTACCATTGGCCGACGACATGGAAGGCTGAGTGTTCTCGTGTGACGCGAGCCACCGCCCTAAATCCACAACAACCTGACACGCTAGGTCATTACTGTCAGGAAATTCCCATACCGTGTGCCGACACCTCAGCGTATCTTTCCATGCATTAAGGCATCGCACTTCAACCCCGCTATCACGTTCCGGCGATGGCTGGCCATTGAGATCCCGCCGGATATAGACTAGACAAGGCTTACCGAGTCGGTACGCTTCCTGGTATTCCGCCTCAGAAAATGACATCTCGTGGTCAGGCACGAGGCTACCATAGCGATTACCCGCGATAATAATCATAACATCGCTCTTGTCTACTTCAGCCAGACACGTCTCTAATGGGCTTTCTGGTCGCGCCCCAAACAATTCCATTGAAGAATATTGCATCTGAAGACGCTGAATGGCGTCCAAGACACGTCCGCGCTCGTCACTTAAGTCTAAATAGGTCCCACATACAAATACTACATGTGAGCGCATCACCCTTCCCCTTGAGGCCAGCTGAGGCCTTGCCAAATACCTCACGTTTCACAATCATACGCCAAGTCATGAAGCCATTGGCTACCGCTGCGAGTCAGGAAAAGCAGCGTGAGGACGCGTAGTCTGCCCTGACACAACCAGGATTATTCATGGGAGGCATAGGGTTCCAGACGGGTGGCCGCAGGTCATCTGACCTTGCCCTATACATGGTCGCCCCTATTTTGCGTATTTCGCCAAGTCATTATTTTGTGGGCTCTTCCGGGTTTCGTGTGCGTGAGATGGCGACCATGCGAGGAGCCGGAGAGGGTTATGGGCGTCGACAGAAAAGCATGCGTCTTGAGCGTCATGACTACGAGGTTCCCAGATACGCGGCCTGACACTGACGCGTCGGTTCTGGTGCTTTGCGCAGATTTGTTGAACGCGATTTCCACGAAGTGGCCAACCAGACGATGGTGGGGCGTCTCGATCACCGGAATCTCGAATGCTTGCCACCTGTTCGCGGCCACATAAGTCCCGGTCAGGCTGGCCCATACGGCCGGGCTGACCAGGAGGCCGGCTATCAGCGCGCCTCGAAGCCGCGTCGTCATGCAATATCGCTTATTTCGCACAAGCCACCTACAACCCCTCCGGCTTCGCCTTCGGCACCTCCAGGCGCAAGGCCTTTCGTAAGCCCTTTACGGGTGCCGGCGCAGCGCCCTTACCCGTGGATTTCGTGACCCCCGGGATTGCCCAGGTCAGTTCCTTCTTACCCCGTTGGTTCAGGAGCTCCGGATTGGCGGCCCAAGCGGTCTCTATGAGAAACCGCTCGAGCTCGGTAATCTTGTGCGGGGCGGTGTCCGCCCGTGGTGCGACGAGAAAAAAGAGTTGCGCTGTGCCAGCCTTGTAATGCGCGAGCGCCTCCTGGTATTTGGCGATTTTAGGAGGCGTAAAACATTCGTGAGCAAAATCGTTCGTAGTTTGGCCGACATACCAGGGCGCGATGCCACCCTTTCCGGCCTTCACAGCAAAGATGTAGCAGCCGATGCGCTCTCCAGTCTTCGTTGCCTTCCAGAACGCATTGAGCTTGGTGGTATCGATGGTCCTCCCGCCCTTATACTTTTTGACTGGGACCTTGACGGGACCCTTCACTGTGAAATTCGTCAGGGTGTTGCCATTTGTCTTCTTTGTTTTTGTGACCACTGCCATTTCCTCCCCGTATGGCCCTGGCGCTGGCCGTTGTGCTTTTTGGCTACTACGGGGAATCTTACCGGAAAACAGCACTCTTAACAGCCTGCTTGGGGTTTCGGCTCAAGTGATCGCGAAACGTGCCACAAAATTGCCACCGAATCCCACCCACGCCCCTTCACTCAATGACGGCCATTCATGGGCTGTATTCGCCACTTGCATTCTGCCGGGGCTTCCTACAATGGCAGACAGTGTTTTCTTTTATGGAGAGGTTTTATGGGCGGTAATGCCCTGAAAGACGTCGGCGTCGTCCGGAAGGGCGAGTAGACGGCTCTCGCTTTCAGGAGATCGCCGAGCGAGCGCTCAGGCCTGGGGAGGTCGCCAAGCAGTTCGCGGAAACGGCCAGCGCGTTGCGTCATAGCTAGAGTTGCATTGGAAACGGTAAGCACGATAATGCCTCCACACAGTCCTGGGAGAAATGTCTATGCGTCCCTATGGTGTCCGCCCAGCCGACCGCATGCGCTGTCCTGGTCATGATAGGTTTCCCGATAGTACCTATCGCTCGCGGCGCAGCCACCGGGTGCGCGCTCGGGGCGTCCACCAGCCACATGGGCGGGCACGGGCCGAGAACAGGCTGCTGCCAAGTTGGCGTGAAAAGGCCTGCAAATTAGTAGTGCAAGACTGGTTCATAGCACGTTAAAAACAGCTCAATCAATACGATCCTGGGTGCACAATCGAACTCTAGCAACAAGATAAACTCTCAGCAGTACAAACCGTAAACTACATCTTGTAATGTCATAACACTATGTGTATAATGTTATATATGTCATTATTGGTCTAATAACTTCATGAAACGTACGACAAAGTCGCAAGCTACTTCGAGAGACGGTGAAGAGTTATTGCAAGTTACCATTCCTTGTGTCACCAAACGGAGTCTGAAGATGCGCGCGGCCGAGAGCAACGAACCAATGCGCGTCGTCGTGCTCAAAGCATTGGCGTCTGCCGGTATCACTGTTCCGCGGGGCGAGCTGCATGATCGAAGGAAGGGAACGTGAGGACGACGGGCGGCCACCACGGCATCGGGACTAGACCGAAGCATTGCTTTTGCTTTGGGTATGCCTTAAGGGAGACTGCATGACAATAAGAACTTCCGCGTCGCGCACCCAAATGGCAGTTGCCGATGATACGGCGGAGCGCCTTGTCGCCGCTGCACGTGATACGTCGCAGGTGTGTGGTCTAACCCACAATTTCTATCGGTATCCGGCCCGCTTCTCGCCAGTCCTCGTGCGCGCGGCCGTCGAGGCGTTTACAGACCCAGGGGATCTTGTGCTCGATCCATTCATGGGCGGCGGGACAACCTTGGTCGAATCCCTAGCGCTCGGCCGACAGGCACTTGGCACCGATATCAGCTCGCTCGCGACATTCGTTTCCGAAGTGAAGACGACGCTTTTCAGTGAGGACGAACTTGCCCAATTGAACGCGTGGAGTAGCGACGCGGTCCACGGCATCAATATGCACGGCAAGGCGCGATCGAGCTACGATGACTCGGAGACAAGTTACTATCGGAACATGAATAGTGTGGCGACATGGCGCTTTCGCAAGGCCATCGAGCAAGCTCTGTCAGTGGCCAAAGGACTTGAGTCGCCGCGGTTAGAGGCCTTCGCACGCTGTACGATCCTGCGCACGGCGCAGTGGGCCCTCGACGGCCGCAAGAAGCTACCGTCGATCGCGGAATTTCGGGACATGCTCGTGAGCCATGCCCATGAGATGCAAAGAGGGGCCCGGTCGCTACGCCAGTCCGTAAAGGCCTTCGGCGATGCGCCGCAACCAATCTATTGTCTCAACCGCTCGACCGCAGGATTGGAATTGGACAGCCGGCTCACGGACTTGCCGACGCCGCGCCTGGTTTGCACGTCCCCGCCTTATCCGGGCGTCCATATACTCTATCATCGCTGGCAGGTCAACGGCCGCAAGGAAACACCCGCACCATTCTGGATCGCCAACAAGCTCGACGGCGACGGGTCCTCATACTACACGATGGGCGACCGAAAAGCTTTCGAACTCAATACCTATTTCGACAAGCTGCGGACCAACATGCATTCCATCGCCGCCATCTGTGGAAAGGATACGACTGTCATGCAGGTGGTCGCGTTCTCCGATCCGTCCTGGCAGCTCCCGCGCTATCTGTCCGTTGTCGACGACGTGGGCTTAAAGGAACAGTTTCTGCCCATGCTGCAGGGCGAGTGCGACGGCCGCCTATGGCGTAGCGTTCCTAATCGGAAGTGGTACACCGGCCAGCGCCGTGTCACCCATGGCAGCCAGGAAGTCGTGCTCTTTCACAGCAAACGATAACTTTATATGGCGTTACCGACACCGCCAGCCGGCTCCGCCATGCCGACCAGATCGCTTTCGTCGAGGTCATCCTCATCAAGTTCACCGACGGCCTGAATCATCGGCAACAGCACCGGGGCGGCCGCACGGGAAAGTGTGCGCACCTGCTTCCGTAATCCCGCCTCCGCGTCCCTGTCATCGCTCGATTCGTCGTTGATGGGGCGCTTCTTGACACTATTCTGGTCATGAATGAGCGCCAACTCTAGCAGCACTGCCGCCACTTCGAACTGCTTCATGGTCTGGTTTCTGAAAACACACTACACTATGTTTTGCCATGGGTGGCGCATCTCTTTTCTGCTATACATCAGTTCTTGAAAAACCGATTTCAGCGGAGTGCGCCGCCTTCTTCAACTTACTGTCCGTACACCAGATTCGGTTGTACCTCCAGCATGTTCGGGCCTTTGTGCAAAGCCCGGATCATTGGCACCACCACCCGAGCGAGACCGCCGCAGAATTGCTCGACTTTTTCAAGGCCGACTTGTTCGGGCGCTTCGTTTTCTTCCAACTTGCTGTCCTTCTCTAAGCGCTGCAATTCCTTAAGGATGCCGAGAGCCGAGAACACCACGCCATACTTGAACCAATGCTTGATCAAGCTCCCCTCTTCCTGCTTGTTCTTGTGGAGCTCATTGATCAAAAACCGGTTATCCATATTAACGAAAAAAATGTACCCGTTTCCTGATTCAGCGTTAGTAATCTTCACGGCGCTAAAATCGTCGAACTTGAAGTCGTCATAAACATTCGTACCTTTTCTGACTTCTCGAATTTCTGGCATAGCCAGAACCGGGGACGAGTGCTTGCCATTGTCGTTGTGCTTGACACCAACCGGACCCGGGCCTGGCGGTGCCGTGACTTCCTCTGCTTCGGATGTGGCCTTGAGCGTAAAGGTCGAGACGAAAGGTTGCTCTTTGATCTCCCTCTCGATGTCGCTCACCGTGACGGTTATCTTCACCGTGTCCCCGACCTGTGCGTCATAGGGCGACTGAAACCTCGTCGTAAACTTCCCATCCCAAAGATGGGAGCTGACGCAAAGATTTGGCGGGTCAAACTGGATCGCGCCTGGACAATCTGTACGATTGAAATAGTCGTTGTCCGCGTCTGTCTCAAACTCGATCCGAGCCGTGCGATTCAGAGCGCATATCTTCACGAGGCCGACTTTCGGTTCCTTCACGATTCGGAAATAAGTCGGGAATTTCTTGCCGCTGTATAGCACCGGCTCTGTTGATGGACCGATCGTTGAGATCACGTTACCGCCCAGTCCCAAAATGCTGGCCAGCGTGGGGTCGCTCTTCAGCAATTCTTGCAGGTAGTCGGCAGCGTTCTCGTCTTTCGCGAGCGTTTCATCGAGGCGCTTCTTGCGGCGCTGTGCGTTGTGTTCGCGCAGGCCGGGGTGTTCCCGGAGATCATCGCGCAGGGCACCGTAGATGGCGTCATAAACTTCATTACGCCTGACACGATCGCGTGAAGCCATAAGAAAATCTTCACGTGCGGCGGGAACCATCTCGGTGCAATCAACAGAGACGAGCAGCGTCCGGCTTAGATAATCGAACTTCAACGTACTGCTGATGAAATTTGCCGGCAGATCACCGTGGACTTGGCCGTTGAGCGTGAAGTACATGCCATGCGGAAATTTTCCCGCGTCGTAGTCCTCTTTGAGTAGGAAAAGTTTATAAGGCAGGCGGCCAACATCCGGCAGATTCAGCTCGCCATATGCGGGACTCAAACCTTTTTCAAATTTTGAAGACTCATCGTCCTCGGAACCGTCCTCTTTCAAATCGGCCAGGATTCCGGACAGCGTAGTGCTGTAATAATTCGCCTTATAGTCGCGCGTTTCAGAAATCCGCAAAGGAAGAGACACGGAGTGCAAGAAACGCTCAAGCTCATAGCGTCCGTCGGTCGTGACCAACGTTTTCTTCTTCCAACGGTAGTTGTAAAGCTTGATGCACGTGCCGTACGCCAAATCGATAGAATAAGCCGGCGCGGGCTTGTTCTTGCTCGACGGTCCAGGAAGTGCCGGTATCGCCGAGCGTTCGAATGTAAGAATGTTCTGATCGGGCGCTAGGTACACATACATCGATGACTTGCGACCATGCGCTGGTCTCTGCCGCTGAACGATTGTGAATCCCCACAAATCCTTGGTTGCATCGTCGTTTCTCGCCGGGCATGACGGATGGCGCCGCGAGACAATGAGCTGATACTTGTGCTCGCCGCAGAAAGGCAATACGCCAGTTCCGCCGCAGTTGAAGCGTCCCTGGACGAAAGGGATATCATCTTTGTTTTGCTTGGTCAGCGACAAAAATGTGTCTTCGAAGGAAGCCGCTGTCTGACCTTCGCCGCTATCGACAATCAGGTAGCACGGCTCCTTCTTCGAGCCGGTGGCAATGAAGTGAATTCGTCCCGCTAATTTCGTCCGCTCAGTCGCCGACAAATATTCCAACCGGCCATCCTTGACCTTGAAAAGGCGTTCTACGGCCTCGGCCATCGTGCGCGGCGCAACCGTCCCTTTTGGGTCGATACCCTGGCAATGGCATTCCGCCATGAGAACGGCATCGATGGAGTTAATGAGTTTTTCCACCAGCGCGGCGGTGGCGTCCGATTGTTGGTTGTTGATCTGGTTGAGATTCATACCGAATCCGCCGAAGGGTTGCCAGAAATTCGCATCGTCTGCGAAATATCCGGCGTTCTTGAGAATTTCTTCGACTTTGTCTTCACTTTCTGCTTTCAGCAGAAAGTCGCATAACTCATAATTGTCCATGTACCCCTTCCCTTAGGCTGTTGCCACAGCGTCACGTTTGCTCTTGAACTGGGTCTCTTGACCAGTCAACTCCATCCCCACGATGCCCTTGAGGACAGCCAACGTCGCAACGCGCGCCTGACGATTCGAGAGCACAGAACCTGCTGTGATACAGACGTTCTCCCATTGCGGGTTGACCTTGTTACCAACTGACTTTCTCCAATCGACGTTTTCCAACACACTGAGCCTTTGTTCCCATTTGTCCGGGTGGGCTTCGATAAGGACTCGTCCCAAGCCACCCAGGGCACGTAAGACGACGCCGTGCGTATTGATTTTCTCCTGGCGGAGCATCGGTGCCTTGATCGATCCATCCTTAACCTTCTGCCAATCTGTGATGATGCCGCTCAACGCTTTCCAGTACGCGACAGCCCGTTCCAGCTTCTCCTTGTATTCGGCGGTATCCGCAGACTTTCCGAGCTTGCCACCAATCAGCTCCTCGTTGGCATCGTAGAGCGTAGATAGCGTGAACAGCTTCTCAGATCGAATCGGAATGGTCAGCTTCTCCTTGTCGATCATCCCTTGAAAGACATGCACACGCTCGCTGACTTCCATCGTGAAGCCGGACAGTGCATCGCGGTGGTCGTAAAGAATATTGAGCGACTTCGAAGTCCTCTGAACGAACCGATTGAGGTCGGTGAACATCTGTTGAGCGCGCTCCAGGCTCTCCCATGGAAACAGCAGCACGCTGATTTTTTCCTTCCCAATCCCCGGATTTTCGTTCAGCGCCGCAGTGATGGCTGCGCAGCGATGTTGTCCATCGTTGATCAGGAACTTGGCATTCTCTAAGTCCATTTCTAGGTATCCGATATCAGTCCCTTCCTCGAAAGGTTTGAATTTCACCTCAGTGCTATATGCGCAGGTGATCGACGAAAACAGATAACTGTCTTCATTGTCCACGATGTACTTCACAATCTCCGGAACCCTGGACTTGACTAGGACCCGCTGTGCACGCAGCTCGGGAGTGAATTGCTCCCAATCATTGAACTTAAAGAGATGTGGAATCTCGGAGAGCGCCATCATCGTGGTGAAGTACTGCCTTTTACCGATTATGCCTCGCATTGCTGGAAAACTGACTTTCATGGGTATTCCCCCTGTGTTTGATTACTAAACTCTCGAAGTTGGTCTGAGAGCTGTATGGAGAGTAATATACAGCTCCTACTTGTGTTGTACAAGAGGGTTCGTAAAATATTTTACAGCTCCTATCAACGATGGCCGCCCGAACTGCTCCACTTAAACCGAGATTTCCCATTAGCGCCCCATTTCTCATGGAAGCCATGAGCGTAAGCCGTTGAGTTCGTTACGATTCAGTGGTAAATTTAGGCGGCGAGCCGATGCACGTTTTCTGTACGGAGGTGTTATGGGGTTTGAACTCCGATTTACCGATAAAGAAATCACGGCCTTAAGTGGCATGGGCCTTATGAAACGGATGCTCGATCACCTCCACTTTGATCAGGCTCTACAGGAAAGCGGTCTCCCCCAACCGGGCAGCAATCGGGGCTATCGTCCCGAACAACTCATCACCCAATTCATGCTTTCTGTCTGGTGTGGCGCCAATCGTTTTGAACACGGCGAAGTCACCCGTCATGACCCGGTGTTGGGGCGCCTCTTTGGCTTTGCCCGGATGGCGAACTTTAAGGCGGTGATGTGACTCTTTCACAAGTTTACACAGGCCACCAACGAGCCCGTGTCGGGGAACCGGTATCGGTAGTTCTTTACCCAATAGCGGTCGATGGATTGACATTGGATCTCGATTCGACCGTCATGACCCGTTACGGGAATCAGGAGGGTGTGGTGCGCGGATATAATCCCACTAAACCCGGACGACCTTCTCACTATCCCTTGATGGCCTTTGTGGCCGACACCTGTCACCCGCATGATCGCCAATTGTTGGCTGCGTCCCGGCTCCTCGCTTGAGCCTAAAAACCGAGGTAAAATGACACTCGATAAAGAGCCTGGAGCTGTCCATGATCCTTTTCTACGTCCCCGGCGCGAGTTCGCTTGCACCCCATATCCTGCTGCGCGAAGCCGGCCTCCCTTTTACTCTCGAAAAGGTGGATGTCGCCAGCAAACGCTGGTCGGGGGGCGACTTCAATACCATCAACCCCAAATCCTACGTGCCCGCTCTCCAGACGGATGACGGCGATGTCTTAACGGAGGGCGCGGTGATTCTTCAGTTTATTGCCGACCTCAAACCAGAGCGAGATCTGTTACCAGCTATTGGTACACGGGCCCGCTACCACGCCCTGGAGTGGCTCAACTTTATCGCCGCTGAGATCCATGGCAACTTCATCACGCCCGAACGCCATAATGGGGTCGCGGCCAACTTCCTGGCGAAAACGGCCGAGGGTCAGGCGGCAACGCGGGTCTGGGTGGCACCCCGCCTCGCGTACGTCGATCGGATGATGGGCGAGAACGCCTTTTTGATGGGGCCATCTTTCACGGCGCCTGACGCCTATCTCTTCGTCATGCTCACATGGGCGCAACGGCTTGCACTGGATATAGCGCCTTGGCGCCATCTTTCGGCCTACTTTGCACGCGTCGGAGCCATGCCTTCGGTTGTCGAGACCCGCACCATCGAGGGGCCGCCACACTCGTTGAGACCCCAATAAACAATACCTCGGCAAAGTGGCTGGAGAGCGTACTTCCCTCCGGGGATCGTCAGGCTTCAGCCCCTCGTCTGCCCCCGCCCACGGGAACAATCTGAAAATCAATCAATTCATCCGGCTCACCGGTGTAGATAACCAGTGCCGTTGTTTCCACAGCGAGCATCGCGCCATGCCGATGACCACGGGGGTGCAACATATAGTATCCGGGGAACTGCTTTTGACGGCCGGATTTATCACAGTGACCACCGGACAGGATATAGATATGCTCATCGGAACCGGCGATGGCCAGAACCTTGATTAACCTCTGGGGCGGCGGACAAAACCGAATAATCTGTGCCACCCCTTCGCCTTGCTCCCGCCGATCACTCAGTCTTTTGATAAACACTGTCTCCTGACCCCCATAGAGCACAGAGTCGCCCAATAAGGTACTCCCCCGGGGGGTCAAGGCGATGTTCTGATCCTCCATCCATCGCGTGAGGGTCGTCAAGACCCATCGCTTTTTACGAAGCGTCCCTTCAGCGTACCGCGCAGTTCGCAGTGGCTCGAGGAATGCTTCAATGTGATGGAGCGGCAGTGCTTCGGATACACCCACTTCAGTGGCGTCTGTTGTATTCATGTGATTTCTCCTCGGCTGACTTGATTGCCAGCCTGGAGAAATCATACGGATTATGCCGACTCACCTATCATAAAAAGGCGTGGACAAGGGCCTTATACTGAGGGACGCGGCATAATCCGGGAGTCGGCATTATCCGGTGGAACGAACGCTCCGCGGGGTGGCCATAGGGCGCAAAAATTTCCTCTTCGCCGGCAATGACGCCGGCGGTGAACGGGCGGCGGCGATCTATACCTTGATCGAGAGACCTGCCACCTGAACGCCGTCGATCCGTTCGCGTACCTCTGCGACGTCCTCGAGAAATTGCCGACTTGGCCCCATAGGCGCCTATCCGAACTCCTGCCCTTCCACTGGAAACCCAGTCTGCCTGAGCACCTCAAGCCAGAGTAGGTGGGATGGTCAGATGCTTACGGTAGTCTAACGTAGGTATCCAAGGCGCGGTCCGAGGCGCCCTAAACGGCGCCTCGGATTGGGGATCACAAATCGGTAATTCGAGCGCACTTATTTCACGAGTCTCAGGTTTGGCCCTTTATTCTGCACCGGGGCATTTAACCCATACAAAATTCCCAGATCGTCGGGATGTATATGTAGCAGTTCCGCAAGATTGGAGATCGAATAACCGAGCCGTTGTACGTGGGTTTGGATTAGGTCAAGCAACGATGCAGGGGGCTCCTGCGCTAACTCAAGTTCTGCTGGCTCGGCCTGCCGAATTCTGGCAGCGCTGAATTGTTGCCATAAGTACCGTTCCTGGTTGGGGGTCAGTAAGCCGAGGGAACGCGCCCGCATAAGCAATGAAGCCATCGAAGTGCGCCATACAGGCTTTAACTCAGCAAGCAAACGGAGATCGACGCGACGCGTAAAGTAAGGGCGAATGTCGCGTGTGGGCATCAGAAAAAAGCTCGCAAAGTCGTTTGCTTCGTTTTCCATCAGCGGGGTCGGTTGTGTACGGTGCATTACGAGATGACCCAGCTCGTGCGCGAGCGTAAATCGCATACGGTCTGCGGGTTGTTTGACATTCAATATAATAAGCGACGGCAGACCAGGCGCCGAGAACGTCACGCCGTCCACAGCTGACCCGGCCATACCAGAATGCGCAATCACGATCCCGGCAGCTTCAAGTGTTCGCGTCAAGTTAGGGATGGGTCCAGGCGGCAACTGCCACTGGGCGCGCACGAGCGCAGCTATTTTTTCTACATTGCCTTCATAGTCTTCGACGGGTAGCGATGGGATGGAATAGGGAGTCTCAATCTCGACCGCACGCAGGAGGCGGCGCAGGTGCATAACTCGCACGTTCAATTCTGCGACGATCTGGTCTATATCGCGGACAGCGACGGCCGCTTTTTTGCGCCACATTGGATGCACGCTGACCGGCGCGCCAAGGACCGTGTCCTCTTGAAGGAAGAACGCATAAGGGATACGAAAAACCGCTGCCGCGCGTTCAATCAAGTCTACGCCAAACGGCGACAGATGATTTTCGACACGCGACAGCATCGCCTGACTTAATTCCAGTTCTTGCGCTGCTTGGCCCTGTTGCAGCCCACGCAACTGTCGCGCAATCCGCAGCAGATCCGGCTTTCCGGCTTTATACATGTACTCACTTCTCGCTTGGTTCTTTTTGCTTACCCTTATCAATAGTGTCGGCGTTGCGCAGTTTCACTTGCGCTCGGCGCTGCTCGCGCGGTAGCGGTGAGGTTGGCAGCATGACGATATCGGCACTCCGGTGAGAATCGATGTCATAACTCCAGAGGCGCGCCTGTCCATCGCGCGCCACGACCGATACCTGCTCTATGAGAGTCTGGAGAGAATTCAAGGTGTACACGACTTCCACTTTATGTACGTCTGGTATCTCGGCCAAATCCTCCTGCTGCCAGACGAAATCCAGGGTCGCTTGGGTCTCGATATTTGAGCCCAGGCCCTGTTCATTGGCCTTTTTCAGCCGGAGGACCACTGTGTCGCCAAAGACAAATTTGACAGTTTCGTTGCGCCGAATGACGTGAACGTTCTTGTCCCCCTCAAGCGCGGCCATAACTTTCTGCACGGCAAAGTCGTAAACAATACAGGCCCGAGTCCGGGAGAGAAAAGCCAATCTACCGCCTAAAGAAAGGCGTTGCCATTCCTCCCACGCCTCCTGAAATGCCCGAAAAAAGACATCCTCATAGTCCGCAAGAGCGGTTCGTACAACCTGTTCGTTCGCTAGCAGCATAACGACCCCTTTTTTAGTATCTGCCGCCATGCGGACAGGAAGTTTGCAAAACCAGCGTTAATTTTGCATACATTTATTGAATTTGGCAAGCTCGATTTCATTAGACCTAATTTCCATGGCCCTTGTGGGCGAAATTGGCGCGCACTAAGCCTCCAACCTCAATAAAGGCGTAGGATTGGTGGCCACTGCCGACTTGATGGAAGATCACGCGCTAAACACAAAGGGAAGGCGCTGCATGCAAGCGGGGCCCCACAAACCCAATGGAACGGGAGATGGTCGGGGCCTACCAAGCCCCCGAGGGCGCTTGGTAGGGTGGGTGACGGGCTCGGATTACCAAGAAAGGTGCCCCACATTGCTCAGCCTGCCTTACCGCGGACTCTTGGCTGGGGGGACCACAAGAGATATTATCGCACAACATACTCATTGTACGTCCTCGTAGCTGGTTTGTTATAGCTATAAGTGTGATTTAATCACGGAGATCACCATGATTGTGTCTTTCTCAGTTTCGAACTTCCGTTCGTTTTCTTCAGAGCAGACCTTTTCCCTTGTCGCCAGCAACCGCTTGTCTGGAAGTCACGAAGAGCACGCAATTTCCATCCCTGGTTCCAGCGAAAAGGTGCTGAAAATAGGAGTCCTTTATGGTGCCAACGCCGCGGGCAAGTCCAACCTCTTCAAAGCACTTCGATACCTGAAATTGGTAGCATTGCGGCCACGTAGCAAGAGCACAGGGACTAAGCGAGAGACATTTTGCCTTGGGAGCAATTCGGATGAACCGTCCACTTTTGATCTGCAATTTATTGTAGCCGATAAACTGTACCGATTCGGTTTCAAAGTAGATGATCAGCGGATCACAGAAGAATGGCTTGTGGAAGTAATTGGAGCGCGGGAGAGACCGCTTTACGAGCGCACCACAAACAAAGACGGAAACGTATCCATTGAGGCAAAATGGCCAGAAGGCACCAGCCCAAAACTGGTGGCCCTTACCACAGTAGGGGGACCTCAGAATCAATCGTTCTTAGCCACCATGCAAACAAACTTAGAAGCATCAGATCTGGGCGATGAGTTGAGCAAGATTATCCTGTGGTTCAGTCACAGCCTTCAGTTGGTGGCCCCAGGCGCGCCGTTTAAATCTCTTGGCGCAATGTTGGCTAACGATACAGAGTTCAGAGACTTTACGAATGATTTCCTCAAGTCATCATCTACTGGTGTAGATCACTTACAGATCGAGAAACAAGAGATTACTGAAGCGGAGCTGCACAACATACTGCCAGAGTACGTAGTCTCTAGACGATTGGAAGCCTTGCGTGAAGGCAGAGACGCTGTCGCAACGATTCGATTGGGCGATGGCAACGAAGTTATGCTCGAAGCAACACCAGACAATCACTACTATATAATCACGATTCAGGCCGCCCATGCACACCACGCTGGTCATATGGTGCCGTTAGATCTGGACGAGGAATCCGATGGCACTCGACGTCTCCTCAATCTGCTTCCAGCCCTGCATCGGTTGCACACTAGCAGCGGCGTCTACGTCATTGATGAAGTAGACCGTAGTATGCATCCGACACTGGTTTGGAGCTTCTTGGATTTCTTTCTGCGGTCGTGTGACACAGGTCAACGTCAGATCATTGTGACGACGCACGAGTCTAATCTTCTCGATTTAGCCGTTCTGCGGCGCGACGAGATATGGTTCGCTGAGAAGGACTCTAGTTCAGCTACCCACCTATATTCACTGACAGATTTCAAGGTTCGCAAAGACTTGGAAATACGTAAACACTATCTACAGGGGCGCTTTGGAGCAGTGCCATTTCTTGGTAACATTGATCAATTGCTGGCTCACCCAACATGAGCGTAGCCACGCGCAAACCTCGGCCACTGAGCAGGGGTAACGGCACTATGCGGGATGATCGCTTATTCATTGTGGCATGTGATGATACCTATGCGCCTGCTCAGTATTTCAATTTCTTTAACCTCCCGCGCGTACAGGTACATGTCATTCCGACAAGGGGCGGCACAGCGGCTGCCAAACATGTATTAACAAGATTACTCGAAGTTGACCATGAAGAGGACGATGAACGCTGGATGTTACTTGATACGGATCACTATACCCAAAAATCACACATCCGAGGTTTCACCGAGACCATCACCGACGCCAAACGGAACCGGATAAATATCGCCCTCAGCAGGCCTTGTTTTGAGCTATGGCTACTACTGCATCATGTAGAGGAGTCTGCCGTGGGTTCACTGGAGAACGCCAAAGAAACTGAGTCCGCATTGCGTAAGCAATTGGGCGAGTACAACAAGACACACCTCAAGAATGAGCATTACTTACTTGCATCTGTACGGGACGCCTGTGAGCGAGCCCAAAGGTTAGATCGGACAGTTAATGGCAACGACATCCCCGCAAGCAATACGAGCAGGGTGTATTTGTTATGGAAGGCAATCGTGGCGAACGTACTACCTATGCAACTTCCTCCCGAACTCAGAAACCTATTGCAATAAACGGGGGTTTTAACCTGACCACAGACAGAAGAAAGTTCAGGTGGCCGCTGGGCTGATACTTGCGTTATAATAACCTCTCCCCCACCGGCAACTCATTAAGCCACTTCTGAACCTGCCGCCAAGCCGGCAAATAGCCCTCTAGCAACCGCTGGAAGCGTACGCCATGGGTATGGTCCCAGAAATGCGCCATTTCATGAAGAATCACATACTCCAGACAGGCCAGTGGTTTCTTGGCCAACTCGGTGTTGAGACGAATGGTCCGGGCCTTCGGGTTGCAACTCCCCCATTGGGTGCGCATCCGTTGGATAAAGACCTTGTGTGCCGTCACACCCAGGGTGGGCTCCCAGGTGGCAAGCAACGTGCTGGTCGCCCGACGAAGCTCCTCGCGGTACCAGGCGGCCAGAATAGCCTCACGCCTTTCCGGGGTTGTATGCGGTCTGACGTGCAGGCACAGCGTCCGGGGCCGGATCTCGACATAGGGCCGAGCGGCGACCTCCTCGATATGCAATAAGTAGCGCTGGCCCCACAGATAGTGGCTTTCTCGCTCCACGTAGTCGCGCGGGGTCTCCCGGGCCTGGCTTTGAAATTGGCGCTGTTGACGACGAATCCAGTCTAACTTATGGATGGCAAAGAGCCGAATGGTCGCAAGATCCATGCGGTGGGGGGCGGCGATCCGCACACGGCCAGTCGGGGGAGCGACGCTTAAGTGGATATTCTTGATGTCTTTACGGACGACTTCGACCCAGAGATCGCCCAACCGCAGATGGGTATCCATCAATACTCCGCTTGCTGGCAGAGGATGGGGAACAGCCGCTCGACCTCGATCTCGCTCTGGACGATTTCATAGAGTGCGGCCTTAATCACCTGCTCACGGGCCCGCACTCCCCGCCAAGCATCGGACCGTACCCGTTTGACCGCGGCATCAATCGCAAGCGCCTGGGCCTCGTTGTTGCCGAGATTGTGATAGAGGGCGCGCAGACCCGGTGAATGGATGGTAGGAGGCAGGTCCGCATTTTGCCCGGTGTGGACCTGCGTGATGAGGGCTGCCATCTGTTGCAGGTAGGCCTCATATTCCAGGGCGCGAGCATGGCGGGCGGCAATAATCTCGTCTAACAATTCCGACATCTGCGCGAAATAGGCGGGATCGGTCAATTGCTCTTGGATGATGCGCCGGCGCACATTGTTCTCGATGGTCTCGGCGACCGCGTCGTGATGGGTGCGGATCCCCTCGGGCAAGGTATCGACGGCCTGGCGCACGCCAATCTTTAGGATTAAATCCACGAGCGAGACGTTCTCAAAGGGCGATATGACGCGGGGCTCATCGGCCGCAATATACGTATCGATGAGGTGGCGCATGTCCGCCTCATAGGTTTTGAGATCTAGAGTCTCGCCGCTTGCCATGCGCACAATCTCGCGCAATTTCACGGCCTCGTCTACGGTTTTTTGGAGATGGGTAGCCTCTCCCTTGCTGTAGCCGGCGGCTTGCAATTCATCGGCGATCCCGGCGTAGGCGCGCGCTAAGGCCGCGATCGCCTGATAAAGGGCCTGGCGTTGGGGTTCGCGGGCCTTGAGATCGCCCGCGATCTCGGTGTTGCCACAAAAATAGCGAATGGCCTCGCGCTCCCCTTGGGGCGGGGCGATGGGGTCCAGGATCAGGGCGTAGGCCTCGCGGGCGCTTTCGAGCCGCTCGCGACCACGGGTGAGGCGATCTTGCAAGAGGATCCCGGGATCGACCCCGGGGGCGCTGTCGTCTAGCTCCGAGGCATACACAGCGACCGCGTTCTGGACCTTACGGAAGAGATCCTTGTAATCGACAATGTGACCGAAGTCCTTGTCGTCGCCATCCAAGCGGTTGGTGCGGCAAATCGCCTGAAAGAGCCCGTGGTCCTGCATGCTCTTATCAACATAGAGATAGGTACACGGGGGCGCATCAAAACCGGTCAGAAGCTTATCGACCACGATCAAGAGCTTCATAAGCGCCGGGGCCTTCTTGAACTGGGCCTTGGCCGCTTCCTCATAGGTCTCGGTCTTCGTCTGCCCCGGGCGGGCCTGTACATAAATCAGAAGATTCGTATAGGTGGTGTAAATGAATTGCTTATCGGTCTCGGTATGCGCCCCGGTGTCTTCCCGGCTGATGTCGGCGGCCTGGGGGTTATAGGAGGTGATCAGCGCGCACTTGCCGTGAAAAGGGGTCTTCTGAAACAAAATATAGTATTGACAGGCCTCGAAGATGCTGCCGGCCACCAGCATGGCATTGCCCCGCTCACTCGCAAGGCGGGGCTTCACGCTAAAATCAAAGACGATGTCGCTCACGACGCGCTCCATGCGTGAACGGGAACTCAGTACCTTCTGGAGTGTACCCCACTGTTCACGGAGCGCCGCCTTCTGCCAGTCGTTCAACCCCCGGGTCTTGGCCTCGAACCAAGCATCAATCTTATCGGCCGATCCCAGGCGTTGATCGATATCGCGGGCCTCATACACAAGATCGAGGACCACGGCATCTTGGACGGCCTCACTGAACTTGTAGGTGTGGATATAGCCACCAAAGACCTCCTGACTCGTTTGCTTGTCTTTCTTGAGCAAGGGGGTGCCGGTAAAGCCGATAAAGACCGCTTCGGGCATCAAGGCCTTCATGAGGCGGCGGAGCTTGCCGCTTTGCGTGCGGTGGCATTCATCCACAAACACGAACACCTCGCCCACCGTCGGCGAGGGTTGCGCCTGGAGACCCTTCAGATACCCCTCGAAATCGTCGACGCCACGGGCCCCGAACTTGTGGATCAAGGAACACAGCAGCCGGGGAGCGGGCTGCCCCAGTTGGCGCATCAGATCCTGGCCGCTCGCCGAGCGCTTCATAGTCTCGCCGGTGTCGGTGAAGACCTCGAGAATCTGCTTATCCAATTCTTCGCGGTCGGTGATAATCGCCACACGGGCCTGCGGGCGGTTCTCTAAGATCCATTTGGCCAAAAGCACCATGACGATGCTCTTGCCGCTACCCTGGGTGTGCCAGATAATGCCGCCCTGATGCTTTAAGACGGCGGCCTGCGCGGCCTTGACGCCAAAGTATTGGTGGACGCGGGGGAGCTTTTTGATACCGCCGTCGAACAGCACGAAGTCGTGGATCAGCTCCAGGAACCGGGTCTTTTCGCAGAGCTTTAAGAGGTACTTGTCGAGCTTGAAGCGACTGTCGTCGGCCTCGTCCTCCTTCCATGAAAGGAACAACTTCTCTTCTGTGCCCACGGTGCCGTAACGCAGGCCCTCGGAGTCGTTGCCGGCAAAAACAAATTGCACGGTGCTAAAGAACCCCGCATGAAACGCGGGGCTTTGGTTGGAGAGGCTTTGGCGGATACCCTCTCCTAAGGAGGTGCGGCTATTTTTCAACTCAATGACGGCAAGCGCCAAGCCATTTACATAGAGGACGAGGTCTGGACGCCGATCATGGCGGCCCCGCAGAGTCACCTCTTCGGCTACCGCGAAGTCATTGCGTTCCGGGTGCGCCCAGTCGATCAGATGCACGGTCTCGGTGGTCTCGCCGGCTGCGACCTTCACCGGGACGCCGTAGCGTAACAGGCTATAGACCTTTTGGTTGGTCTCGATCAGGCTGCGGTGGGGATGGGCGGCCTCCGTTTGGAGTTCGTAGAGGGCCTTGGCGATCTGCGCCGCGTGGTAGCCCTGTTTCTGTAGAGAGGCCGTGAGGAGGCCCTCTTCGATATTGCTGTTGTCCTCCCGATGCGTCCAGTCCCCGAGATACCGGTAACCGAGTTCGTCCCGAAAGATGGCAATGACGCGGTTTTGGGTGACGCGTTCGGGTTGGCCTATGATCGTCATCCGTGGTTCCCTCCTGTATAGGGCCCGAATCCCGGTGCCACACCCCTTCGCGGCAACCTCGCTTGCCTTTCCTGCCCCCCCGACCGATAATAGGGATATGGGCTGGTCACTGCGTAGCGGGGGCTGGCCTCTCTCATTTGGGGAGCACCACAAGGCCGTAGCCCTCCATCTTCCCCGTCCGGCTCCGGCGGAACTTTTCTTCCACGACTTGATAATCCTCTTTAGGGCTGTGATCCCCCCGATGCGTCCGGTCCCCGAGAGACTGATAACCCAACTCATCCCGAAAGAGGGCGGTGACGCAGCTTTGGGTGACGCGCTCGGGTTGGCCGATGCTGTTCATTTTTTTACCCCAACAACACGATCGCTGAACGTCTCGCGCCATTCTTTCAACGCTTCAATGTCTTGACGCAGTTCCGGTTCGTTGGGTAAAAAAGTCGGCGCTTCATCCGATTGACTATGCTCGTAACACGAATATTTCGTCATCAATTCGTCAATGAAGTTGCAGTCTTCGTTAGTAATCTTTGGGAGTTGCGTAATGCGATTATCAGTCGTGATGCTACGCCGATGGCGCTTAACGACCTGACCCAAAAGATCGTCTTCAACGGTCCTCTCCAGAAGCTTCCGGAAATCCGTGCAGATAGCTTGCGCATGGATTTTGTAATTTTCTGATTGTTCGGAATCCCAGAACTTCTTGGCCTCATCAAGGCGCGCTATCAGGAGGTTATTGGCCTTCTTCGTCTTTGCGGTCCACACGTACTCATCAACGGGATGCCCCGCTGTCCCGGAGAAAGCCTCAATATACAACTGATGAAAATGAGCGTTCTTCCAGCCTTCTCCACACTTCCTCGCTGCGTCCTCCAGCGCGCCGAATAAAGACAGCCGATGCGTGAAAACCAGAACCTGACGGTCTGCGGCCAACTTGGTAAGTCGCATTGCGACCTGCCACTCGAAATCATGATCAAGGGACGAGATTGGGTCGTCAAATACGAAGGGGGCGCGTTGCGGTTTTCCAGTCACATCTGCGAGAAATGTCGCGAGCGCCACCACGCGACGTTCGCCATCACTTAATACTAACCCCGGTGCGTCACTACGGGCCGTCACGCCCCTTAGCTGAATCTGATGCTTAACCTTTCCCCTTTCGGTGCGCGTCTTTACCAGTTCAACCTGGATTCGGGCCGCACCCAACGCCCTCAATTCATTGTTGAAGCGCTCAACATAAGCGTCGGTGATGACTTCCCCGGAGATTTCGCCCGCCTTTAGGGAGAGGTTTCTCGTATTCGTCAGCCTCTTCCATTCCTCGAAGCGACTGACTCCTTCGAGACGAGCTATCTCCGCTCGAATGGCCATCGCTTGCTGGCTGGTCCACCGTTTGGCTTCGAGTTGCGTCTTTTGCTTTAGTACCTCCGCGTGATCGAACCCTTTTGCGTCAACCTCATGTTGTGCCGCTTCTGTTTCGAGCGCTTGAGACAACGTATTCAGTCCCGCAATCAGGTCAGCGGGTGCCTCAACTCCGGAGATTTTCTCATTAGACTCTGCTAACTTGATTGCATCACGCCTTTTCCGATATTCGCGCCAGAAACCGTTCAGCTTCCCCAACCAACCTTCCTCGCTCAGCCCAGCCGCCTGGGACTGCGTCTGAATGTCGTTCTCGGAAGGCCCTACGGGCAGCGTCCCAAGCGCCCTGCTATAGGCCTCTTCCGCTGCCTTAGCGTCGGCTTCCATCTTGCCCTGCACGTAGGCCTCGAAGTCCTGAAGTCTCTTTTTTGCGTCGCTGTCGAGCGTCTGGTGGCAAAGCACGCACCGCGCCTCGGCCCCGATGAACGGGTACGCATGGCTCGGGTATGCCCGCTCGACCGAGAAAGCTTTGGCAGCATCCCAAAGCGCCCTCCAGGTATCCGCCCCAATGCCTTCCAGTTGCGCTGACGCCGTTTTTGTTTCAGCGGCTTCAGTCGCTCGTCTCCGTTGATCTCTCGCAATCTGCCTCAACGCCTGAAGCTGTTTGCATGCCTCCCCACCAACTGCCGTCGCCGCTTGTTGTAGTGCGCCCGCAATGGCTTCTACTTCCCGTTTCCTGGATCGCTTCTGTTTGGCAAGAGAAGCGAGATCTACGGCCCTCAGGCGCTCCATTAACTGATCCAGCGCTTTCTGATCGCTACCATTCCACTCTAGGAGAGGTTGCAGACTCCCTTCACTCTGCCCCGGCTTCAATGTCTGATAGCTCTTTCCGGCCGGAGTGTCGGCGTATTCACCTGGTATTGCCGGCAGCTTGCTGACAAGCCGATCCTGACCTACCTGTAACGCGCCTTTGACTCTGTCACATGTCCGTGCGAGTTGTTCAAAAAGGGCTACCGCCGGGGGAATGTACGATACTTCGGACTCCCCACTGAGATAAAATCCCGCAGCATCCCCATCGAAAATATCGACTGACCGAAGGTCGTCTACCGCCTCGCTATTTGCCACCCACGTCACGGTCTGCCGAACGCCGCCCAGGCTATAGGCAATTCCACACTGGCAGTTCGCCGGTGGTTTTTTAAATACGTTTGGTTTCAAATCGACGGCGCGAGGTTTGCCGCAGACCTTTTTGAGGATGCGTGTGTAGCCGGACTTTCCAGAGCCATTATGGCCATAAATGACCGTGAGATTGCCTGAGCCAAAATCAAGCGGTTTGCGCGGTGATAGGTTCTCGATGCCTTGGATGTCCCCAATTGAGTCAATCTTGAGACCCATCGAAGAAAGAGATACGCCGCCAAGGCGTCTAAAGCTGCGATGCTTGGTCACCTTTTGACCGTCGAGAGATTTCAGACGCTCGGCGCATTGGCCGACGGCTTCCTCGTTGAGCGCGCCTTGCTCCAGTAAGCGTTCGGCGGCTTCCTGCAACCAGTCCGGCTGGGTGTGAAGCCATTTCACAATATCCTTTTGCACATCAGTCACCGGCGCCCCTCCTTTCGTTGACCAGCCGTATCCTCCCGGTGAGCAGTTCGTGCATCATACCCTGCTTGATCTTCTGCGCCTTAACACGTTTCGCCTCTAACGCGGTGATCTCGGCATCCATGTCGGAGAGGGTGGTGGCGATGGCGGTTTGCTCATCGTAACTTGGGAGCGGAATTGTCAGATCATGAATATTGGCACTATTGATTGCAGGGTAGCTTGAACCAGTCAGCAGGGCGTCAATCTGTCGACCCACACCATCCGCAAACATGTGCAAGAAGACGTAAAGCGGATAGGCAACCCTATCCTTGCATCGGACGACACAGAAACCAGTTGAGCAAACCCAGTTGCCATCATTAGTAAGAAATAGAAAATGCGACTTGAGATTAGGGCGGACGGTAGAAACAAGGACGTCCTCTTTCTGTAGCTTCCGTCGTGCTCGGACAGGCGCAGCCTGAAATACTTGTTCCGAGTAGCTTCTTAATATCCCGTTATCGATATCTTCGAGCGCGATGTAATTGAATTCGTAGGTTGGTGCAGTATTGCTACCCAGATTTTCTGGGTCCGTAACAGCTACATCCCCCAACCGCCTCGCCTCCCACTCCCCCGTAAACCCCGGCAGCCGTCTTTTTCCCGTAAGCAATTCCTGCATCGCGCCCTGCTTGATCTGACGCTTCTTGGCAATAAGTTGCTCCAGGGATTCGATTAAGGCGTCGGTGTCGCTTAGGGCGGTGGCGATGGCGGATTGTTCGGCATATCGGGGGCTAGGTAGCTCGTACCTAGAAATCTGCGGAACAGTGAGCTGTGGAACACCCGTACTTTCAATGACAAAACTGATTCGGTTATTAATAAACTCCGCAAAGAATCGGCCATCAAGATCCGACTTTGGCTGAAGAACTAAGACCCTCCCTATCGCTGTGTACGGGTGATCTCTGTAGTTCGCGACACCAAGAGTACCTCTTGCAGTCACAGTAATGGTGTTGGTCGAATACATACTGTAAGAACAAAAACCGTAAAGCCCTGAACTGGTGATCGTGTTCGAGTACACAGGAAATGGATATCTTTCGTCTCGCACAATACTTGAGCGTGATAGATCAAAGTCCCCGCCAGCAAAAACGTCAAACAAATCCCCCAACCGCCTCACCTCCCAATCCTCCGGAATCACCCCCACCTCGGTCATCTTGTAACCAGGCCTCACGTCCATGCGAATCCCATCTTCTTGAGATGATCGTTAACGGTCTGCTCTAACTCTTGCACACGGTGGTTGAGTTGTGGCAGCGGCGCCTCGTACCGCTCAGCCAATTCCCGTACGCGTTGGGCGAGCGCCTGACTGATACGATTCATTTCCTCGTGCATGGCTTGGGACAAGGTGGCCATCCATTTGTCCTCGACCACCAGGACCTTGATCTCGTCTGCAGTAAGTTTTGCGTAGCAGGCGAATGCCTGGGCGTCTAGGACTGCGTCTGCCTCTTTCAGTTGATTTTTGTGCTCGGCCTCGTCGTGGGAAAGGGCCAGCCATTCTGTGAGCAGTTGGGCCTCGTCTCGAGCCTCGGGGTCGCCCTTGATCTCCTTTAAGCGGGCGATGACGTAAGCCTTTGTGATCTTGTCGAGATCTGCGAAGGCGCCCTCTTCCCCACCCTGCTCCTCTTCGAGTTCGGTCAGGCGGGCGGTGATGCCGTCGAGCGCGGTCTGCAAGGTCTCGATGACGGCCTGCTCTTGGGCGTAATAACGCGCCACGATGAGGGGCTTCGGCACCAAGTCGCAGGTCCAACCCTTATCTTTGTCCCGACCCTTCTTGTCGCGCTCGATAATACGTTCAGGCCTGGCTTGCCAGCCCTCTGCGGTGATCTGGTAACAATCGTCCTGCAGGGTCTGCTCCCAATAATCCATGAGGCGCTGATACACGTCGTAGGCGTCAATGAGGGGCTCGTCGGCATAATGGGCCAGCAGGTCTTCGGCCAAGGCATGGATCATCTGTTTCGGATGAAACCCAGGCTGTAGGGCCTTGAGTTGAGGCGTATGGGTGGTCTGCCAGCGGGTGAACACGGCGTTCATATGGTCGATATAGCGTGTGAACTCCGGATGCCCAAAGATGGTGGCCTTGATGGTGTCCTTCGAAATGGCCAGATCCCCATAGCCGGGGCGGTTTACCTTAAAGAGGGTGTGTCGCAACTGCGGGCAGACCGCCCAATAACCTGGTAGGGCATCGATATCGCGTTCCGGGATGCCGCCAGAGAGATGGCCCTCAATATCTTGAAGGTCCTCCCCCTCTTGGCTATCGATATAGCGGGGGATGTTGAGGTTGTAGTCGTTGCGGACAATCTCCTCTAAGGGGACGAGGCGCGCATAGCGCGAGACTGTCCGTTGGCGATTAAAGACATCCACGATGCGGTGGAGGTCTTGGGCCCGTAGCCGGTTCTTCGGGCCGTCTTTGATGAAACCTTTACTGGCATCAATGAGGAAGATACCCTGACGAGTGGCCGCTCCGGGTTTATCAATCACCACGATACAGGCGGGGATGCCGGTGCCATAAAAGAGGTTCGCTGGCAGTCCAATGATGCCCTTGATGTAGCCCTTGGCAATCAAATTACGGCGAATCTCGGCCTCGGCATTCCCCCGAAAGAGCACGCCATGGGGCAGGATGCAGGCGCCGGTACCGGTACTTTTTAAGGAGCGGACAATATGCAAGAGATACGCGTAGTCGCCCTGCTTCGGCGGCGGGATGCCGTAAGGGGTGAACCGTTCATAGGGGTCCGATTCCGGGCTTAAGCCCGTGCTCCAGCGCTTGTCGCTAAACGGGGGATTGGCCACGACGTAGTCGAAGACCTTCAGCGTCTCGCCCTCCTTAAACTGAGGATCGGTCAGGGTGTTGCCTTGTAGAATTAAAGCGGTCGGGTTGTTGTGCAGGATCATGTTCATGCGTGCGAGCCCCGCGGTCGCCGCATCCTTTTCCTGGCCGTAGAGGGTGACCTGCGCATGGGCCTCATCGGCCACTTTCAGAAGCAGGGATCCCGAACCACAGGTCGGGTCATAGACGGTGGTGTCATTCCTCGCAGACGCCTGACCAATACCGATAATCTGGGCAATGACTCGACTGACCTCCGCTGGGGTATAGAACTGGCCCTTGCTCTTGCCGCTTTCCGTGGCGAAGTGGCGCATGAGGTATTCATAAGCATCGCCTAAGATGTCATCGCCATCGGCGCGATTCTTGCTGAAATCGAGCCGCTTGTCTTCAAAGAGCGTAATAAGGTTCGTCAGGCGCTCAACCCTCTCCTTGCCGCTACCCAACTTTGTGGCGTCATTAAAGTCCGGCATGTCGGAGAGCCGGTTGGCCGTGGCCAAAGGGGCGATGATCTTTTTGTTGATCTGATCGCCGATGTCGGGCGCGCCTTTCAGCGCCGCCAGGTCGGCGAAGCTCGATCCTAAGGGAATCGTGATAGGGGCATAGGGTTTGCCCGCGTATTTATCGCTCACGTATTTGATAAAGAGTAAGACCAGTACATAGTCTTTGTACTGACTCGCATCCATGCCCCCGCGTAACTCGTCGCAGCTAGACCACAAAGACGAGTACAGCTCGGATTTCTTCAAGGCCATGATTTCAGAGGCTCGATAAGGGATAGGGGCTTGCGGGAATCCTATAGGGCGGATCAAGCGAGATCAACCTGAGGGCCCAGGCCTTGGCGCCGAGCGAAAAGGCAGGCGCGGACTTTGATGGCATTGGGATAGGGGGAGTTGTTGGTCTGTAGGGGTGAAGGAACCCAGGGGTCGGGAGTCCTTATCCCGGCAACAGCGGGCGGTGCGTCTCCCTGCCGCCATCCCATGCCCACACCTGATCGTGCCCGCTTTTGACAACTCACCGCACGACCCCAGGAGCTTCTGGCGTGTCTGCGCGCGGGAAGACCGCAAGGCTGATGGGGCGCAGCTAAGCCCGTGAAGCACCTGCCAGACCCGTCAGCATCCCCTCTTCCCCTTCGCTTATCGAGAGAAGCACCCCGATCCCGAGCGCTGCCGGGCGAGACCGTACGACAAGCTCGCGCACGAAAACCAACACGCCATGGGCGTTTTTTGGCCCTAAGTTGCCCTATTTAAAGGGGTTTTCAGGAGGTCGCCCGGTACACTTTGCGCCGACTTGAGTGTTCCGCCAGTGTACCGGAACCCTATATTCTTCATTAAGAATATTACGTAAGTAATTGATAAATTTGGGGTGAGCGATGGGATTCGAACCCACGACAACCGGAATCACAATCCGGGACTCTAACCAACTGAGCTACGCTCACCAAAGAACCGTCTCCCTGGGG